>NZ_WKZG01000016.1:0-121277 GCF_009679665.1 Faecalibacterium sp. BIOML-A4
TGAATGCTGTTTGTCAGGGGCAGCGGTCGGCAGACGGATTTTTTCATTTTGGGGCTTGACTTTTAATAGTTAGTCTCTTAAAGCCGCTGCTTACCATGTTGATCGTCGTTCCCATTACGCTGATCGTCCTCGGACCCATTGGCACCGAGCTCAGTGGTGTGGTCGGCAATGCTCTTCAGGCATTCTTTAGCGCAGCAAGTATTATTGCAACTCCTGTTTGCTCTGCTATCTATCCCTATCTGGTCATGCTGGGCCTGGATAAGGCCATCACCCCCATCATGGTGGAAGGCATCTCCAGCATCGGTTACGACCTGGTTGTTACGCCGATGGGCTTTATCTCCAACCTGGCAGTCGGCGGCAGCGCACTGGCTGTTGCCATGCACCTCAAGGATAAGGGCCGCAAGGGCATGATCGCTTCCTTCGGTGTTACCGCACTGTGCGGCGTTACCGAGCCTGCTTTCTACGGCTCCCTGATCATGCGTCCCCGTGTGCTGGTGGGCACTGCCATCGGCGCAGCGGCCGGCGGCCTGATCGCAGGCATCTTCCAGCTGAAGAACTACGTTGTGGGCGGCTGCCCGGGCTTCCTGGCCCTGCTGTTCTTCCTGCCTCCTGACGGTTCCATGGGCAACATGATCGTGGCGCTGGCCTCCGGCATCGTGGCCGTGGTCGTGGCGTTCATCGCCTGCACCGTCATCCTCAAAAAGGCATACAAAGAGGACGTCTGATCCCTGTTTAGACTTTTGACATTCACAGCCATAATTTCATCATAAAGCAAAGCACAAAAAGCCAAGCACATTGATGCCTGTCGCCGCTACGGCGGCGGGCATCAATGTGTGCTCAGGCTTCTTTTGAGAGGGAGGATCTGCTATGGGCAGAAAAGTTCTGGTGGCGCAGTTTGTGACCGAGTCCAACGCCAACATCCCCTACAAAACTGATCTGGAAAATTATGACCTGCGGTTTGGCGAGGACGCCATTTCTCAGATGAACATGGGCACCGTGTTCGCGGATGCCGGCATCGAAGTGGTACCCTCGGTCTATGCCAATGGCTTTTCGGGCGGTGTGGTCACCCGCAACGCCTTTGATTACATCGAGAACCGCCTGCTGAACGATATCCGCGCAAACCTCGGCACGCTGGACGGCATGTTCCTGCATCTGCACGGTGCCAGCGAGGTGGAGGACATCGGCTCCGGCGACCATCACATTTTGAAGGAAGTACGCAAGCTGGTGGGTCCGTATATGCCCATTGTAGTGGCCTGCGACCCCCACGGCAATCTGTGCAAGGAGTATGTGGACGGCACCACCGTGATCCGCAGCTACCGCGAGTCGCCCCACACCGACCTTGCCGACACGGTCAAGACCTGCTGCCGGTATCTGGTAGATCTGTTGGAGCACCGCCGCAACATCCGCCCCGCATACCGCAAGCTGCCGCTGATCCTGGGCGGCGAGCAGAGCGTCTCCGCCGATGAGCCGGTGCGCTCCATCAACCAGTACATGGACGAGATGGAGAAAGATCCCCGCATTCTCAGTGCCAGCTGGCATGTGGGCTACATCCGTCACGACACGGACGTAGCAGGCTGCGGCGTCGTGGTGGTGCCAAACTCCGAGGCTGATCAGGACTACGCCGAGCAGAAGGTTGACGAACTGGCCGCTTATGTGTGGGAGCGCCGCCATGAGTTCCACTACACCGGCCTGACGCAGGAACCGGAAGAGGCCATTCAGTCCGCGCTGAACTGCCCGGGCAAGCCGGTGTTCCTCACCGACTCCGGTGACAACACCACCAGCGGCTCTGTGGGTGCCAATACATGGGTGCTGCGGCAGGTCATGGCGTTGCCGGATACCAAGGGCAAGAACTTCTTGTTCGGCTGCATCACCGACCCGGCTGTAGTGGCACAGCTGGCCGATGTTCCGGAGGGCACAAAGACGCATATCCGTCTGGGCATGGATCTGGACGAGCTGTCCCGCCCGGTAGAGCTGGACGTGACCGTGAAGCACAATGGTCGTCTGGAAGGCTTTATGGGCTATGAGGGAGATTACGGTGCCTGCGTGCTGGTGTCGGTAGAGGGCTACCCCATTGATATCATCGTAGCCGAGGCGAGCCATGCTGTGGTGGAGCTGCATCAGTTCGAAGCAGCCGGTGCCCACTGCGCGGACTACGGCGTGGTGATCGTAAAACAGGGCTACATCTTCCCGGAGCTGAAGGAGCTTGGCGCGCTGTGCGTGATGTCCCTGACCGATGGCGCTACCCTGCAGGATACCCGCCGCCTGCCCTTCAAGCGCATCATGCGCCCCATGTTCCCGGTGGACGATATTTAAAAAACAAAACGAGAGCTTATCAAAGAAAGGACTTGTACAGTATGGAAAAGCAGAAATTTCTCTGGGGCAGTGCAACTGCCGCATATCAGTGTGAAGGCGCTTGGGATGAGGACGGCAAAGGTCTGGGCGAGTGGGATGTATTCTCCCACGGCAACCCGCTGAACCTGAACGGTGCCACCGGCGATGTCTCCTGTGACTTCTATCACCACTACAAAGAGGACATCGACATGATGGCTGCCGGCAAGCAGAACACCTACCGCTTCTCCATTGCATGGGACCGTATCCTGCCCAACGGCCGGGGTGAGGTGAACCCCAAGGGCATTGAGTTCTACAACAATGTGATCGACTACTGCCTGGAAAAGGGCATCGAGCCAAATGTCACCCTGTTCCACTACGATCTGCCCAATGTCCTTGCGGAAGAAGGCGGCTGGGAGAACCGCTCCATCGTGGACGACTTTGAAGCCTATGCCAAGGTCTGCTTTGAGGCCTTTGGCGACCGGGTCAAGCTGTGGAGCACCATCAACGAGCCCAAGTACTACGCCTACTGCACCAATATGGTGGGCAACTATCCCCCGAACCACAAGCTGGACTTTGACCGCTACTTTAAGCAGATGTACTACGAAGTGCTGGCCAGTGCCAAGACGGTGGCCCTGTACCACTCCATGGGTCTGAAGGGTCAGATCGGCATCGTGCACGACAGCAGCAACGTGGAGATCGCGCCGGGCACCAAAGAACCGGGAAAGGTCCGCCTGCTGGGCGACCTGTTCTATAACCGCCTGATCCTGGACACCTCCATCAAGGGCGAGCTGCCCGGCGAGCTGATCCCTCTGCTGCGGGAGAACGGCATTGAGAACGACTATATCAAGCTGGACGATGCCCTGATCTTTGCCAAGGGCAAGGTGGATTACATCGGCATGAACGTTTACAACCGCATGTACCTGACCGACTGGTCGGAGGGCGAGACCGAGGTGTTCCACAACAACCGCGGCGCAGGCTCCAAGGCCAAGGAGGGTATGCGCATCAAGGGCTGGTACGAGACCGCCATTGCCCCCGACACCAAGCGCAACCTCTGGGGCCGCGAGATCTACCCCAAGTGCATGTACAACACCCTGATGGAGATCCGGGAGCGCTACGGTGACATCCCGGTGTACATCACCGAGAACGGCCATGGCTGCTACGAGACCCCGGACGAGAACGGCTATGTGCAGGACGATGACCGCATCGAAATGATGCAGGGCTACATCGACTATATGCTTAAGGCCAAAAAAGAGGGCTGCAATGTGCTGGGCTACTATGCATGGTCTACCATGGATTTGTACAGCTGGGTCAATGGCTACGAAAAGCGCTACGGCTTTGTGCGTGTGGACTTTGACCATGACAACAAGCGTACCCCCAAAAAGAGCTATTACTGGTTCAAGAATTTGATCGAGGAATACCAGAAAACCGAAGAAGCGGGAGAGTAATATGAGAGCCACAGGAGACGGCTCCCCCAAAAAGCCGTGACGTATCCGCCATGGCGTGGATGTGGTGCTGGACTTCATTGCCGGCTGCGTCTCGCCGGTGATCCCGGTGCTACTGGTTCACTGGCGGCATGATATGGGCGAGCGACACCTTTGGTACATGGGCCGTAGGCCTGTACGCCATTATTACCCCGGGACTGTGTGCCTTGCTAGGGTATATCGACCCGGATGGCAGCCTGACCAATTTGTTGCTGACACTGAGTCCGGAACTGGTGCTGATATTCCATCTGGACTTTACTACCCTGCGGGAAGATACTTGGGTTAGTATGCTTCTGCTGGGGCACTGCATGGGCTGGTTTTTGCCAGTAACCATGCGGCTTTCGCCGCACCAGCGCATGAAAAAAGCGGCCTGTCCGGTTGCGGATTGATGGTGGAAACGGTACAATAAAAGGAGAAACAACAATGAAAATCTTGGTCGGCGAATTTATCACGGAGTCCAATGCGAACATCCCGCAGAAATGCGAGATCAGCAATTACAAGATGCTTTTTGGTGATGACTGCATTCAGGCACTGCATGTGGCCGATGTGTTTGAGCAGGCCGGTTTTGAACTGATCCCCTCGGTGGTGGCGGATGCCGGTGCTGCGGGCGTGATCAAAAAAGATACCTTTGATTACATCGAATCTTGCTTCGTGCGGACGGTCAAAGAGCACATCCACGAGATCGATGGTATGTTCCTGATGCTGCACGGTGCCAGCGAGGTGGAGGGCATTGGTTCCGGCGACCACCACATTCTGGCTGAGATCCGCAAGGTGGTAGGGCCGTACCTGCCCATCTTTGTGGTGTGTGACCCCCACGGCAATCTGTGCAAGGAATATGCCGAGGCCACCACTCTGATCCGCAGCTACCGCGAATCACCCCACACCGACAGCATTGCCACCATGCGCAAGGTAGCCGCCATGCTGTGCGACTTTATGAAAGACCGCCAGAACATCCACTCGGTATACCGCAAGCTGCCCCTGATCCTGGGCGGCGAGCAGAGCGTTTCCGGTGACGAGCCAGTGCGATCCATCAACGAGTATATGGACAAGCTGGAACAGGATCCCCATATCCGCAGTGTGAGCTGGCATGTGGGTTACATCCGCCATGACACGCCGGTGGCTGGCTGCGGCATCGTTGTGGTGCCCCAGACCGAAGCCGACCTGCCCTATGCAGAGGAAGCCGCCGACTGGCTGGCTGTCTACGTCTGGAACAAACGCCGTGAGTTCCACTACACCGGCCTGACAGCTGCTCCAGACAAGGCTTTGCGGATGGCACTGGAGTTTGAGGGCAAGCCTGCTTTCATCACTGACTCTGGCGACAATGTAACCAGCGGTGCCACCGGCTGGAATACCTACATCCTGCGGCAGGTGTTGGTGGAGAAGGAACTGAAAAAGAAGATCCTGTTTGCCAACATCTGCGACCCCGTTGCCTACCAGAAGCTGGCGCAGCTGGAGATCGGCGCAAAGGCCTGCCTGCATCTGGGTGTGAATCACGATGAGATGTCCCACTCGGTGGAGCTGGATGTGACGGTGAAGGCAAAGGGCACTCTGCGCGGCTACCTGCACCATCCCCACGATGCCGTGTATGGCTATTCGGTGGCGGTGTCGGTGGACGGCCTGCCACTGGATATCAATGTGGCAAGTACCCGCCAGACCATGTGCGAAGAGCACCAGTTCGTGGGGGCTGGACTGGACTGGGACGCATACGATGTGATTGTGGTCAAGCAGGGCTATATCTTTCCGGAGCTGAAGGAAAAGGCTGCGTTCTCGGTCATGTCCCTGACGCAGGGAGCTACCCCGCAGGATACCCGGATCATTCCCTTCAAGCAGATCATGCGCCCCATGTACCCCATTGACAAAATCTGAAACCGGCCGCAGGCCAAATACAAGAAATCAATAACGAGAGGTGTAAGAAAATGAAACAGTACGATATCCGCTTGGCCAAGGTGCCGCAGCCGCCCAAGGACTGTACTGGAGAGCCGGTCATGCTGACGGATGCCACTATCCAGGAACGTCTGGACAAGGTTCTGCGGGGCATGAAGTCCCGCGGTTTTGAGCAACTGGTGGTGTACGGTGACGCCGAACACTGCGGTAATTTCCAGTACCTGATGGGATATTTTACCCGCTTTGAAGAGTCTCTGCTGGTTCTGGACGCCGACGGCACGGCTCACTTTGTGCTGGGCAATGAGAATCTGAACAAGGCGTCCAAAGCCCGTATCCCGGGGCAGGCCGTGCATGTTTCACTGTTCTCACTGCCCAACCAGCCCAACCGTGCTGACAAGCCCCTGCGCACTCTGTTGGAGGAGGCAGGCATTGCGCCGGGCCGCCGCATCGGCATTGCAGGATGGAAGCATTTTACCAGCCCGGTGGAGAAAAACGAAAAACTGTTTGACATCCCGGCCTTTATTCTGGATGCCATCCGTGCCATTACCGGCGGCGACGAGAACCTGTTCAATGCCGGAGATCTGTTCCTTGGCGATGGCGGTGCCCGTACCACTAACAACGCTAACGAGATCGCCCATTACGAATATGGCGCTGCACTGGCTTCAGACGGTGTGCTGGATGCTATGGATCTTCTGGCTCCCGGTGTGCCGGAGACCGCACTGGGCGCTCAGCTCAACCGGCAGGGCCAGCACAACAGCATCGTGACCATTGCCGCCAGCGGCCCGCGCTTCATCAAGGGCAATATGTTCCCCACCCAGAACACGGTCAAGGTGGGCGATACCATTTCGCTGACCGTCGGCTATTCGGGCGGCTCCTCCAGCCGCGCAGCCTATGCAGTGCACGACGCTTCGGAGCTGCCGCAGGGCGCTCAGGATTATGTGGAAAAGGTAGCGGCTCCCTACTTTGCTGCCTATACCCGCTGGCTGGAGGAGATCCATGTGGGCATGACCGGCGGTGAGATGTTCGACAAGGTGGAAGAAATTCTGCCCCGTGCAACCTACGGCTGGTCGCTCTGCCCTGGCCATCTGGTGGCCGAGGAAGAATGGCTCTGCTCTCCGATCTATGAGCACTCCGCAGAGGTTCTGCGCAGCGGCATGATGCTGCAGATCGATATCATTCCATCGGTGCCGGGCTACGGCGGCAGCTGTGCCGAGAGCACCGTGGTGCTGGCCGATGAGACTCTGAAGGAGCAGATCTGCCAGCAGTACCCGGAGATGTGGCAGCGGATGCAGGTGCGTCGGCAGTATATCATCCAGCAGCTTGGCATTCAGCTTTCGGAAGATGTACTGCCCATGTGCGGCACAGTGGCTTATCTGCGGCCCTACCTGCTGGAAAAGGACATGGCATTTGTGAGCCGCTGAGTCCATAAACATCCATGGATGTCTCTGAATACTCTATAATTTTGGCACCCGCCCAGCCTGCAATCAAAAATCCCCGCAAATAATTGCGCGAGAGCTTGAAAAAACGTGAATAAAGAGCACAAATAAAGTATAACAAACCGCCCCGGTTTCCGTAACAGGAAGCCGGGGCAGTTTTTGCGTTGGGTAGCTTGAGCGAGCGACAAGGGGCTGTTGCAAAATAGCCCCAACGAAAAAATGAGATAGACTTCCCCAAAAGGGGTTGCCTATCTCATTTTTTGTTGTAAACTGAAACTGCAATGAACCAGATACAACATGAACAGTATACAGGAAAGGGCGGCATATATCAACAGCTGACCCTGCCAATAAGCGAAAATATTTTAATAGATGAACATGAACCGGTGTATGTAGCCAACGCCCAGCTTGAGGAACTTCCGGCGCTTCTTGATGCGAGGGAGAACCAATATCTCTACCGAATTGTTTCTCCTCTGCATTGCTTTTGACCTCCAGAAGTTCTTTTCCAAATTGCAACGCGGAAAGAGAAAATCTCATCTTTTTCCCCTCAAAAAAGAGTAGAATTTTTTGGAACTGAAAATGTAAAAAGCTGAGCACCTGCTTTTTCACAGAGGCTCAGCTTTGCTATACCTTTTTCTCTGAATTTATGACAAAGTTTTCAACTTTTGGGCTGTTTCAGGCACTCTTTGCTGAAGTTTTCAACGTCTTTCGCTTTTGCTATTTTGCAACAGCCCCTTTTTTGCGTCTTGTTTTGTAAGCGGAAAGAAGGTACAATAATAGAAAAGAAAGCGTATATCAGTCGAATAAGGTGGTAGGCCTATGAAGTTTTTTGAAGCGGTTCCAAGCGAACTTTTCTCGCCGCTGGCTTCACCCAACCGTATTTTATATGCGGATGCACTGGACGTACTGTACGCAGCATACCAAGAAAACCTGAAAATACGGGAAGATGTCTTGTATTCCATGCTACGCGGCAGGCTGGAACAGGAACTGGCGGATGCTACGTTTGAAGATGAAGACATTGACGAAGAGGAACTGAGGGATATCTCTGGCCGCGCTCGTTTTTTGATCCGCAAGCTGTGTAGTAAGGGGTGGTTTGAGAAAGAACGCGGGGACGACTTTGAAGAGTATATCACGATTCCTAATTACAGCAGCCGTTTGCTGGAATTATTCCACCAACTCTGCGATGATAGCCCGGCTCGTGGGTATTCCTATGTGTTCGGAACTTTCTCAGTCTTAAGGACCGCCGACGACAGCAACAATGCTTACGATAAAATGACGGCTCTCTATAGTGCCTACGATAACACAACGGCGCTGATTAGCTTGTTGCAAATGGTCTATCATAATGTGAAGCATTATTTTCAGACGCAGATCGATATGCAGGATGTCAACCAGGTGCTGGCTGCACACTTTAACGACTTCGGACAAAAGGTTGTGGAGGCATATATCCGTCCGCTGAAAATCAAAGATTCAGTGCCGAAGTATCGTGTGCCCATTCAGTCTGTGCTTAGGCGCTGGGAAGAGGATGATACCTTGCTGATGGCGATGGCAAATGAAGCATTGCGTGATAAGCGGGGCAAGACATTGGAAGACTGCCGTGCCGATCTGCTGAGGAAAATTTTCTGGATCGAAGAACGCTATGACAATTTAGAGAAGGACTATCTTGAAGAAATTGATACGCAGGTCCGGCGCTATACCAGGGCAGCAACACAGAAAATAGAGAACCTGACGAACCGAGATCAAAGCGTGCGCGGTAATTTGAATGTTTTGCTGACGGCACTGTCCAGAAACCGCAGGGCGTCTGAGCTGGTGGACCAGATACAACCGGTATTTCAATTGTATGAGCAGTCTTTTTTGTCAGAAAAAAGTCTGTGGTACCGTAAGCGCCCCGAAAAACGGACAAAAACCGCGTCGGTGCTGATACAAGATGATCAGGCACCGAATACAGAAGAACAGGTCAGAGCGGCACAGTTACTGCAATCGAAATATGGCCGGGCAGCAGTAAATGCTTACGTGCAGGGATGGCTGGGAGACGCTGACATTCGTTGCTCGGAGGAGCTCTCGCTTGAAGAGGACAAGGATTATATCATGAGTTTGCTGGCAATCCTTGGAAGCAAAGATGCATCTGCCGGTTATGTGGTCCAGGAACTCGATGGCATTTTTTGCAAAAATGGCTATTCGATCCCGCAAATGCAGATCCGGAGGAAGGAGAAGAAGCCGTGAATTTTGATTTTGTTACCAATGCAACGGCAAAAGAACTGGAACAATTCAAATCTGTCTGCAATCAGCTGCTCAGCCGCACATACATTGTGCGAACCATCTACCAGCCGGGAAAAGGCAGGGTGGATAACCCAGATTATCTTTTTCTATCACGGCACTATGAGGCTGTACAGGAGTACCTGAGCCTGCTGGACTGGGATTTGCGCAGGGATGAACTGAACGGATACTTTTATGTGTTGAACACAGACGAGGCTAACCGTTGCAACCTCAATAAAAAAGAAACGGCGATTTTGCTGGCATTACGGCTGATCTACGAAGAAAATATGGAGCGTTTGGGTTTGGAGCAGGATGCCGTGTGTACTGTGCGGGATGTTCTGGAAAAAGTGGTGACCGACTATCCCGTTTTTCCGGCTAAGCCGAATATGGAAGAGGTCAAACGCGCGTTTACGGTACTGGAAAACCATTCTGTGATTCAAAGACTGGAAGGAAAATTCAACCAGGGCAGCTGCAGGATCGCAATATTGCCCACCATTCTCTCTGCGGTCTCCAGCGAAAAGCTGAACTTGGTGGTGTCTGTTTTGAAAAAGGAGGAAACAGATGAAGAAGCTGAAGAAGATCCTGCTGATCAACTGGCTCTATTTCAGTAAGGAACTGATTGAAGTGGGCGACATCAATTTTCTGACAGGCAAGAACGGCGCCGGAAAGTCAACGGTCATCGATGCACTGCAGATCGTACTGCTGGGCGAGACCAACGCCCGCAACTTTAATCAGGCGGCCAACGAAAAATCGCAGCGCACATTGGAAGGCTACCTGCGCGCCGACATGGATGATAACAGCCCGTATTCCCGTCGTGGTAAGGACTTTTCCACCTATATTGTCTGCGAATTTCAGGATGAGATGGAGGGCAGCAGCTTTGTGACGGGCGTTACCTTTGACTGCCGCAGCGATGGAAGTTACCGTGATACATTCTTTATTTACACGGGGACACTGCCGAAAAATTGCTTTATTGAGCAGGGCGAGGCAATGGAGACTTCTGCACTTCGCCGTTTTTTGAAGCAGAACTATGCACGGGCAGAATTTTACGATACTCAAAAAGAGTATCGCCACAACATGCTTGCAAAGTGGAACGTCCACAACGAGCAGGTCTTACGGA
Source organism: Faecalibacterium sp. BIOML-A4 (assembly GCF_009679665.1). Lineage (NCBI taxonomy): Bacteria > Bacillati > Bacillota > Clostridia > Eubacteriales > Oscillospiraceae > Faecalibacterium > Faecalibacterium sp. BIOML-A4. The sequence goes on from NZ_WKZG01000016.1 coordinate 10,500, forward strand.
TGATGAAGAAGGCTGTTTCGTTCCGGCCAATTGTGGATATCCAAAAATTTATTACGGAGAACATCTGCGATATTCCGGATAAACCCAATATTGAGCTGATGCAGCAAAACATCCGGGATTATAAACGGCACGAATTGCTGGCGCAGCGTCAGCAGGAAAAGCTGGATGCGCTGCAGCAAATCAGCAGGCTGTATCAGGAGATGAACCAAGCCATAGACCGCTGCCAGATCCAGAAGTTTCTGGTACGGTGGGCCGAAAAAGAAGCTGCGCAGACAGAGATCGACCAGAGGGAATTGGAACGAACTGAATGCAAGGAGAACCTTGCAAATGTGAATGAGCAACGGGAGGAGCTTGAGCGGCAGATCGAACAGAAAGAAACGCGCCGCAGTGAGCTGGAGCTGGCCTGCAGGCAGAGCAACGTTTTCCAGGAGGAAGAGCGTCTGCTCAACACGGAAAAGGCTCTGAGAGATGAGCAGAAAAAGCTGGAACAGGGTCTGCAAAATCTTGAAGTGGAGATTAAGCGGGAAGCACGGCATTTGCAGAGATTCTGTGGGGAGATACAAGAACTGGAACCGGAAGAACTTCTCATACCGGTGCAGGAAGCGGCGAACACTGCGCAGAAAGCATATGCTGTATTTACTGGTGACGAGAAGGAATTGTTTGCCTGGCCTGCGGAGTTGTTTGAAACGGGGCAGCAGGCAGCGGCCGAATTGTCGGATGCTGTCCGCAGTGCGGCTCATAAAACAGAGGACCGCATTGCAGAGCTGAAGAAACAAGCCGACCAGAAAAGTGCGGTGCTTGCAAATCTGCGCAGGAACATCAAAGATTATCCCCATGGGCTTCTGCTGTTCAAAGACCGGCTGGAAAAGGATCTGGCGGGCAAAACAGGGCATGCGGTTCCCGTTTATATTCTGGCAGATGTGCTGGAAATGGCGGATGAGCGCTGGCGTGGAGCGGTAGAAGGCTACCTAAATAACCAGAAATATTATCTGCTGGTGGAGCCGGGACACTATCAGGAAGCACTTAATATTTACGACCGGCTGAAGAAGGAAGCAGAGTACCGTGCGTTTGGTCTGGTAGATATCGGAAAACTGCGGGAAAAAGAGACGCTTCGGCCGCTGCCCGGCAGTCTGGCAGAAAAGGTGGAGACAGAAAACAAGCTGGCACGCAGCTATGTGGACTATCTTCTGGGTCGGGTGATATGCTGCGACACGGCAGAACAGTTGCGCTGTTATAGGACGGCAATCACGGCGGAAGGAATGCTGTATCAGGGTTATGTGGCCCGCGCACTTCGGAAGGACCGGATGGAAGATGCTTTCATCGGGCGGCGTGCGGTACAGCTCCGCATCGACCATCTGGAAAAGGAATTGGCCTGTCTGCAGGAGGAGCAGCGGCATTGGCAGCCGCTCCAAAAACAGCTAGCCTGCCTGCAGGACCCGCTTTTTACTCAAAGATTTGTCCGAATCGATGTGGCGCAAAAGCAGGAGGACTACCAGCGCGTCCAGACGATCACCAAGGAAATCGCAGAAGTCAAAAATCAGCTTTCCCAGCTGAATCTGTTCTGGTTGGATGAGCAGCGGCAGATCATTGAGCATCTGAAAGAAGAGATCCTTGCACTTAACAAGGAAAAAGATGCGAAAAATGTGCAAAGGGGCAATCTGGAAAGCCGCATCCACCAGCTGGAATATGAGATCTTGCCGGAAAAATATCAGCGGTATGAGGCCATCGAAGATGGTTTGAAAGAAGGATTCACGGAGGAATACCGAGAAACCATCGGTGTTCCCCGCTATCGGCAGGAGCTTGTCCGCTTGAAAAAGGCAGATGTCATCCGCAAGAACTTCGGCGACAGTTTGGCGCAGAGCACAAAGGCAATGGACGGGGCTCAGAAGAAACTGTTTGCAGCACGCAGAGAATATGCAGAACGGTTCAAACCCTGTGCATTCCAGATCGAGGTGATGGATAACACCGAATACGAGGAAGAACGGCGTACTCTGCAGGAAAGCGAGCTGCCCCGATACAAAGAAAAGATCCGGGCGGCACGGGAAAGTGCAATGGAGCAATTCCAGAACGATTTCCTTGCCAAACTGAAATCCAGCATCGATCAGGTGCAAGAACAGGTGCACAACCTGAACAAGGCCCTGCGCCAGGCACAATTTGGCACAGACAAGTACCAATTTCGCGTAGGGCCAAACCCGGATTATCTGGATTACTATAACATGATCACGTCAGATGAACTGATGGAAGGCGAATCCGGTCTATTCGCACTGCCCTTTCAGCAAAAATACGGCCCACTGATCGAAAAACTGTTCAGTCAGATCACAATGGCAGACGATACGCAGCTCAATACCCGAAAACAGAGCGAACTACAGGAGAATATCGTCCGCTATACAGACTTCCGGACGTATCTGAAGTTTGATTTGGAAACGACCGACCAGAACGGTTCCAAGCAGCTGCTTTCTCAAACACTGAATATGAAGTCCGGCGGTGAAACACAGACACCGTTCTATATTGCAGTGCTGGCATCATTTGCTCAGCTGTACCGTGTGAACGATGCCACCCGCTTTGGCAACACGGTGCGTCTTGTGGTATTTGATGAGGCCTTTAATAAAATGGACAGTGACCGGATCACCGAGAGCGTACGCCTGCTCCGAAAGATGGGGCTACAGGCGATCATTTGCACGCCGCCGGATAAGGTTTCGGACATTATGCCCATTGCTGACCGGACGCTTCTGGTGGACAAGACTGGGTATCGGATGCACATCATTCCCTTTGGAAAGGAGATGCAGAATGAAGGAAGCGCAAGTGATCCTGAACCGGCTGCTGGATAAGTTTGAAAACAGCAAGCATCTTTCCGAACCTAATGTTTCCAGACGCCGGGTAATGCTGCGCATTGATAAAAGGGAATTGCCGGAGTATCAATACGAAGATGCGGTGGTTCGGGATGCATACAATGCTGCGGCACGGGAGCTGGAGCAGCAGGCTTTGGTGCGTCTGGAATGGGCGAGAAAGCAGAGCGTTCTCTCCTGCATCGTGCTGGATCTGGAACGGGTCGCACAGTGCTATGAATGCGCCGACAGAGTGCATCCGCAAAAAAGGGCGGAAGAGGTCGAACGTCTTATTACGCAAAAGTTGGAGGGCAATCCTGTTTCATGGATCGCAGCATGGCGGGATGCTGTATGCACTCAGGCACGGAACAGCATGAGAGTGCCGACTTTTTGTAGAGAGAACGACCATTTGTTGCAGGACCTGCTGCTTACATTCCAGCGGTACGCAGAGCTGTCCGGCAGTGTGACGATGCGTGCATTCAGCAGCCAGTGCTTCCACGACACCAAATATTTTGAGCGAAATGTGCGTGAACTGTTTCTCGGCATTGCACGTAAGTATAATATCCAACTGGCGGCGGCCTGTACGGAAGCGGAACTTGGCGAACGGGATCAGCTTTCATTTCTGGGAATCTATGCCCGTCCAGAACTCTACGAGCTTTCGGGCGATTGCACGATTTTGCTGCAAAAGGGTGAACTTCGACTCAGCGCAGCAGAACCTTATGGCGTAGCTTTGCCCAGTACGCTTATGTCAGAGATTGTGGATATTGACCTGAAAAACAACTGCTGCATTACCTTTATCGAAAATAAAACAAACTATGATGAATATTTGCTGGTGGAAAAACAGCCGGAAGAACTTGTTGTTTATCACGGTGGCTTTCTGAGTCCGCAGAAGAAAAAACTTTTTGAAAAACTGGCCGCTGTGGCAGGAAAAACCATGCAAATACGATTCTGGGCAGATATTGATCTGGGCGGTTTTTGTATGTTCGAAAACCTGCAAATGGTGTTCCCACAACTTGAGCCCATGCGTATGGAAGGACTCTTTGTGGAACAGTACCACAAAAACGGACTGAATCGGCCGGAGCAGTATTTGCAAAAGTTGCAGGAAGAGCGGAATGCGGGAAGACATCCGCTGTTTGCCGATGCAATCGATAAGATTTTGCAATACGGGGTCACAATCGAACAGGAAATATTTCTGGAGTAGGATCTGTACGAAGATAAAAACGCTTGTTGACCTATAAAAACGTACTATCATTCTTCCCAACGCTCTGTAATTTTGGCACCCGCCCAGGCTGCTATCAAGAATCCCCGCAAGTGATTGCGTGAGCGCTTGAAAAAGCACCAATAAAACAAACGAACCGCCCCGGTTTCCGCAATGGAAGCCGGGGCGGTTTTTTATACAAAAAAGAAATCGTTTTTTTGTAGCTTTGATGAATTGGCGCAGAGTCATTGACAGCAGAAGGGCAGAAGCGTATCTTTGAAACAGAAAACGGAACCGGGCTATAAATAGCATGTTTCTTTACCTTGCGAGGACACTTTCGTTTTGATGAGGCACGACCCGGTGTGCCGCTTTTTTCATTTGCGGAGATAAAATACAAAAAGTACGGATTATAGTACACATTATCTGTTATGCTCGGTACATGGAAGGCACACACCGGAAAAGGAGCAAAAATGCGAAGGACGTTGAATAAAACAAGGTTTTTGGCCGGTAAAACGGACCCAGAAAATACCAGCCTGTGGCTGCCGCTCTGGATGCATCTGTGGGATACGGCGGGCATCATGGAGCGGCTAGTCCGGCAGTGGCTCCCCGAAAGCGTAAAACGGGCCATGGGCTTTGAGTGCGAGGAAGCGTTGCTCGCGCATGCCCGGTTTTTGGGTGGAATCCATGATATAGGCAAGGCTACGGTAGCCTTTCAGGCAAATATCCTGCGCACCCTGCCGGAGGCGCGGCAGCGGCTGGAAACGTTGACGCCGCTGGACTGTCCTGAACAGAACCGCCGGGAGTCGCCGCATGCCCGGGCGGGCGAGGCAGTCCTGCTGTGGGATGACTGCCCCGGCGGGATCGCCTCCATTGTGGGGGCGCACCACGGCAAGCCACAGAGCTGCGCGGCGGTCGATGATCAGTTAGAGGGTTGGGAGAGCAACTACTACCCCAAGGGACAGAAAAAGGTCTGGGAGGACTTCTGGACAGAACTGCTCATGACTGTTTTGCAGGACTGTGGCTTTGACGACACAGCGGAGTTGGATGATCTGAATCCGCAGGAGGAAGTGCTTCTGACCGGGCTTCTGATCATGGCAGACTGGATCGCCAGCAATACGGAATACTTTCCCCTGATCCCGGTAGAGAAGTTGGGCAGCATGGAGGATTACCCGGCGCGGGTGGACAGGGCTTGGGAAAAACTGGCGCTGCCCTTCCCGTGGGAGGCACAGCCGGGCATCGCAGACCCGCAGGAGTTTGCGGTGCGGTTCGGCTTTGCGCCCAATGCGGTGCAGAGGGCTGTTCTGGAGGCTGTGGATACCGCAGCGGAACCGGGCATCCTGATTTTGGAAGCACAGATGGGCGTGGGTAAAACCGAGGCAGCGCTGGCCGCTGCGGAGGTCATGGCCAGCCGGTTCGGGCTGGGTGGTGTCTTTTTCGGGCTGCCCACACAGGCCACGGCAAACGGCATCTTTCCCCGGCTGCTTGGCTGGGCAGACACACAGTCTGAGGAGACGCTGCCGCAGGCTATAAAGCTGGCACACGGCATGGCAGAACTGAACGAGTGCTATCTGCGGCTGCAGGGGCGCGGGGTGCAGTTGGAGGAGGACGCGCAGGAAGCGCATCAGGTGCAGGTACACCAGTGGTTTCGGGGAAACAAGCAGGCACTGCTGGCAAACTTTGTGATTGGCACAGTGGATCAGTTGCTGCTGGCGGCACTTGCCCAGAAGCACGTTATGCTGCGGCATCTGGGGCTTGCAGGCAAGGTGGTCATTATTGACGAGTGCCACGCCTACGATACCTACATGAACTGCTACCTGGACCGGGCACTGGAATGGCTGGGCTGGTACAAGGTGCCGGTCATCCTGCTGTCAGCCACCCTGCCTGCCCGGCGGCGCGCGGAACTGGTCGAGGCTTACCAGCAGAAAAAGGCTGTCCCGGACGCCCCATGGAAAACCAGCTGCGGCTATCCGCTGCTGACATGGACGGACGGCGCAGAGGTAAAGCAGACGGCCATCCCACCAGACGCACCCGGTAAAACGGTGCAGCTGACCACGCTCATAGAGCCGGAGCTGCCCGCGCTGCTGCGCCGGAAGCTGGCAGAGGGCGGCTGCGCGGGAGTGATCGTCAACACGGTCAAAAAAGCGCAGAAGATCGCGCAGCTGCTGCGGGAAAGCCTGCCGGACAAAGAGGTGCAGCTGTTCCATGCGCAGTTCCTGATGCCGGACCGCGCAGCGCGGGAAAACCAGCTGATGGCACGCATTGGCAAGGGCTCTGAACCGGAGCGCCGGAACGACCTGATCGTGGTGGGCACGCAGGTGATGGAGCAGTCGCTGGACATTGATCTGGATGTTCTTGTTACAGAGCTTTGCCCCATGGATCTGCTGTTGCAGCGCATCGGACGGTTGCACCGTCACCGCCGCAGCCGCCCCGCCCCATTGCAGCAGGCCTGCTGCGCGGTGCTGGACACCGGGGAAAATGCCTTTGATGCGGGCAGCGAGGCGGTATATGGACAGTGGTTGCTCTGGCGCACCCGGAAGTTTCTGCCCCGGAGCATCCGGCTGCCGGAGGAGATCTCTCCGCTGGTGCAGCAGGTCTACGGCTGGGAGCGGGAAACTCCCGGTGGAGCGCAGGGGGAGGAAATGCGCTGCGTATATGAGCAGACGCAGGAGAAAAAGAAAGCGCGCGCCGAGGTGTACCTTGTGCCGCAGCCGGAAACGCACCGGCTGGCGCAGTTGAATACGCTGGACGACTGGATGCAGAACGAGGGTGCCCGCTCCGACCCGGCGGCGCGGGCAGCAGTGCGGGACGGCGACCCCTCGGTAGAGGTGCTTGTAATGCAGTGTCGGGCAGACGGCAGCATCCACTTTCTGCCGTGGCAGGAGGGTGGCAGCGCCGTAGCTGCTGACAGCCCGCCCCCGCCGGAAACGGCACTGAAGATTGCCCGGCAGAAGCTGCGGCTCCCGGCGGTGTTCGGCAAAGCGTGGAAGGTGGATAGGGTCATCCGGGAGTTGGAAGCGGACAACCGCAGCGGACTTGCGGCGTGGCAGCTGTCTCCGCTGCTGCACGGAGAGCTGGTGTTGCTACTGGATGAAAACCTGACTGCCCGGCTTGCGGGCATGGAACTTTGTTATGACCGTGAAAACGGCTTATATTACCAAAAGGAGGAGACGGATGAAGGAAATTGAATTCAACCTGCTGACCGAACCGTGGATACGGGTGCGGCTGCGGGACAACACGGTGCGGGAGGTGTCCCTGACCGAGGCGCTGGTGTCGGCGCAGGATTATGTGGACCTTGCGGGCGAGATGCCCACCCAGAACGCCGCCGTGCTGCGGCTGTTGCTGGCGGTGCTGTTCACCGTGTTCTCCCGGGTGGATACAAAGGGAAAACCCCAACCGCTGGCACAGAGCGATGATGCACTGGAGCGCTGGAGCGAGCTGTGGCAGCTTGGGCATTTCCCGGCAGAGCCTGTCCGGGACTACCTGGAGCAGTGGAAGGACCGCTTCTGGCTGTTCCACCCGACACACCCCTTCTGGCAGGTGCCGCAGGCAAAGATCGGCACGGAATACGGCGCGGCCAAACTCAACGGTGAAATGTCGGAAAGCAGCAATAAACTCCGGCTCTTTCCACTGTATGCGGGGCAGAGCAAGGAGCAGCTGAGCTATCCGCAGGCGGCGCGGTGGCTGCTGTGCGTGAACGGCTATGATGACACCTCCGCGAAGCCAAAAGGAAAGGGACTTCCGTCAGTAGGAGCCGGGTGGCTGGGCAAAATCGGTTTTATTCAGGCACAGGGCGATAATCTGTACGAGACCCTGATGCTGAACCTGACGCTGCTGCGCGACAGCCGGGAATGCTGGGGCGAAAGCAAGCCCTGTTGGGAATTGGAAGCACCAAAGAGCGCGGAACGGACAGAAATTTGCTGCCCGGACAACCCGGCACAGCTGCTCACCCTGCAATCCAGAAGGCTGTTGCTGCACAGGACAGGGGAGAATGTGGATGGGTTCTGTCTGCTGGGAGGAGATTTCTTCCCCAGAGAAAACGTCTTTGCCGAACAGATGACCATCTGGCGCACGATGCCAATCAAGAAAAATGAACCGGTGGTGTTTGTGCCCTGTCGTCATGACCCGGCTAAACAATTCTGGCGGGAGTTCCCGGCGGTCTTTTGTCAGGGCAGCGGGCATCGCCCGGGCGTTGTATGCTGGATCGAAAAGTTACAGGAAAAGAGATTGAAACTTCTGGATCCCCGCAGAAAGGTACATTTCCGCATCTCCGGTGTCCAATATGGCGATAAGGACTTCTTTGTAAATGATTCTTTCAGCGACAGCCTGACCTTTCAGGCAGGGATTCTGGATGAGATAGGGCGTCCATGGCAGAGTCGGATCGTCAGAGAAATCGAGCGCTGTGAACAGACGGCGGCGCTGGTCGGACATTTTGCGCAGGAACTGGCAATTGCCGCCGGTGACCGGAATGAAAATGCAGGCGGCGCGGTTCGTGCACAATTCTACTTTGCAGTGGATCAGCCTTTTCGGCAGTGGCTGCAGGCGATCGACCCGGAGCAGGACGACCCGGATGAGGCAGCGCTGCGCTGGCAGGCGCAGGCGCGAAACATCGCGGAAAAGCTGGGAAAACAGATGGTGATGGAGGCCGGAAATGCCGCCCTGAAGGGACACCGCATTGTGGTGGATAAGGATAAAAAGACCGAGCGCACCATCCTGTATACCTCGCCAAAGGCCTATAATCGTTTCCGCACAAGGCTTTGGGAGATCTATCCCAAAACAGAACCATAAAGGGGGAATTGTATGAAAACACAGGACGTCAAACTATATGCGGCGCAGCAGCTGCACAGGCTTCAGGCTCTGCCGGACAACCAGCGGCGGGCAGAACTGGCAAAGCTGCGTCGGGGCATCGGCCACGCACCCGGCGATCTGCCGGAACTGTGGGGAAGCTTTTTGCTGGAAATGCCGGAAAGCTTTCAGGGCCGCAGTGCTCCCTCGGCGGCAGAGTGGGCGGTCTACCTCGCCCTGACCCTGTATGCTATGCATCAGCAGGGGAACGACCGCCTTATGAACTGCCCCGGCAACACGCTGGGGCGTGCGGTGCGGCAGCTGGCAGAGCGGAACAGTGCCGGACAGGACTGGACCGAGGCTAGCGTGCTCCGGCGGTTCAACGCGCTGGCCACCGCAGAAGAAATCACCGAGATCAGCCACCATCTGCGGGGCATGATCCAGCTGTTGAGCGCGGCAAAGGATGGCGGCATCCCGCTGGACTATCCGCAGCTTGCGGCAGACTTGTATGAATTGCAATGCACCGACCCGCGATATGCGCAGACCCCCGCCAATGTTCGTCTACGGTGGGGACAGGACCTGTACCGCGACCCGAAGCCTGCACCGGATGAGAAAGAAAAGGAGAATTGATCATGAATAAGCGCCTGTATGTTGATTTCCACATTTTGCAGACCGTCCCGCCCAGCTGCATCAACCGGGATGATACCGGCAGCCCAAAAACGGCAGTGTACGGCGGTGTGCTCCGCGCCCGGGTATCCTCGCAGGCATGGAAGCATGCCATGCGCGCAGCCTTTGCGGAGAATGCTCAGCTGGACGTGGGCAAGCGCACTAAAAAGGCCGCAGAACTGGTGAAGGCGCAGATCCTTGCACTGGCCCCGGAACTGGATACGGACAAGCTGGCAAAAAAAGCGCTGGAGAATGCGGGCATCAAGAGCGACGATAAGGGCACCAAGGCACTGTTCTTCATGAGCACTGCGCAGGCAAAGGCATTGGCAGAGCTGGCTGTGGAGGGCTCTGCGGATAAAAAGCAGTATCGGGATGCCCTGAAAGCGGCGCCCTCGATGGACATGGCGCTGTTTGGCCGTATGGTGGCAGATGACCCTTCTCTGAACTATGACGCCGCTGCGCAGGTGGCACACAGTATCTCCACTCATGCTGTGCAGAACGAGTACGATTACTTTACCGCCGTGGATGACTGTCAAGCAGAGGACAACGCCGGTGCAGGCCATCTGGGCACGGTGGAGTACAACTCCTCCACCCTGTACCGCTATGCCACAGTGAACGTGATGGAGCTGGCCGGGCAGCTGGGTGCAGCGCAGGCCGCGGAAACGGTGCGGGCTTTTGGTGAGGCGTTCCTCTTCTCCATGCCCACCGGCAAGCAGAACACCTTTGCAAACCGCACTCTGCCGGATGCGGTATATGTGACCCTGCGGGAGGATCAGCCGGTGAACCTGTGCGGCGCATTCGAGCGTGCCGTGCCCCGCAGTGCGCGGGGGTATGCCGCGCCTTCCAAGGCGGCACTGGCACGGTATGCGCAGCAGATGTACAGCAGCTTTGCCGAGGCCCCGGCGCAAAGCTTTACCGTGGGCAGCGGGCTGGAGGAACTGGCTCCGGCGCAGACGGCAAAGGCGATGCTGGACGCACTGGAAAAGGCTGTCCGGGATGCACTTGCCGGAAATGAGGTGGGGTAATGGCAACGCTGTTGCTTCGGCTGGCAGCGCCTTTGCAGGCGTGGGGCGCAGACTCCAAATTTGAGACCCGCAAGACGGGCCGTGAACCCACCAAGAGCGGCGTGATCGGCCTTTTGGCGGCAGCTCTTGGGCTGCGGCGGGACGAGCGCGAAGCACTGCTCCGATTGACTGGGCTGCGGTTCGGCGTCCGCGTGGAGCGGGAAGGGCAGCTGCTGGTGGACTACCACACGGCAAAGACGCAGGACCAAAAGACCTCTTATGTGACCTACCGCCATTATTTGCAGGACGCCGTGTTTCTGGCCGGTATTGAAAGCGAGGATGCCGCCCTTTTGCAGCAGCTGCAGCAGGCGCTGCTACACCCGGTGTTTCCGCTGTATCTCGGCCGCCGCTGCTGCCCGCCTACCCTGCCGCTCTGTCTGGGAGTACGCCCGGGCAGCTTGCAGGAGGTGCTGCAAGCGGAACCGCCCCTGTGTCCGGGACGGCAGAGCCGGATCTTATTGGACGCCGACCCGCTGGAGCCGGGCACGGCTCCGCAGCGGGATGTGCCGGTGAGCTTTGACCCGCATCATCGGCAGTACGGTTACCGCTCGGTACGGGAGCTTTGGCAGAAAGTGCCGGACAGCCCGGAGACTACGGAGCACGATCCGTTCCGGGAATTGTAAAAAGGGGGCGAGAGAATGTATTTATCACGGGTAGAACTAGATCCCACCCGCCGCAGCACCATGGCTGCGCTGTCGGCACCGCAAAAACTGCATGGCGCAGTGGAAAGCGCTTTTGCAGGGGAGCGCCGCCGCAGACTGTGGCGGTTGGATCGTCTGGGAGAGCGGTTGTATCTGCTGCTGCTCAGCGAAGATGCGCCAGAGCTGTCCGGCGTGGTGGAGCAGTTTGGCACTGGAGCGGCTGCGGAGACCCGCAGCTACGACCCGCTTTTACAGCGGGTGGAGCCGGGCAGCTGCTGGCAGTTTCGGCTGACCGCAAACCCCACCAAAAGCTGCAAAGACCCCCAAAACCCCGCAGCGCGGGGAACTGTAGCCGCACATTGCACGACACAGTACCAGAAGCAGTGGCTGTTGGAGCGCGCCGCAAAGCACGGCTTTGCCCTGCGGGAGGAGGAATTTACCGTGACCCGGGTGCAGTGGCAGCACTTTGCCAAGCACGGCACCCGGCCGGTGACCCTGTTGGCAGTGACCTATGAGGGCATTTTGCAGGTGACCGATGCAGAGCAGTTCCGGGCACTGCTGTGTCAGGGCATGGGGCGCGGCAAGGCCTATGGCCTTGGACTGATGACCGTTATGCGCGGAGGAAACTGAGATGGACGAGATGCCGGGCATGATCCGGCCGGACCTGCAGGCGCTGCCGCAGGTGAAAGACCGGATGACCTTTCTGTATCTGGAACACTGCACCCTTGGCCGACAGGACGGCGCAATCACCGTTACAGACGAAAAAGGGATCGTTCAGATCCCGGCGGCGGGCATCTCGGTGCTGCTGCTGGGGCCGGGTACACGGGTGACCCACCGTGCCATGGAACTTATGGGTGACACGGGCGTGGGTGCTGTCTGGGTAGGTGAGCACGGTGTGCGGTATTACGCCCATGGCCGTCCCCTGACCACCCACTCGCAACTGTTGCTGCGGCAGGCAGAGCTTGTCAGCAACACCCGCAAGCACATGGATGTGGTACGCAAGATGTATCAGCTCCGTTTCCCGGACGAAGATATCTCCCGGCTGACGATGCAGCAGCTGCGGGGACGCGAGGGCAGCCGTGTGCGGCAGGTATACCGCAAAGCTTCCAAGGATACCGGTGTTCCGTGGAGCGGCCGACTGTACCGCCCGGAGGATTTTGCATCGGGAGATGCCGTCAATCAGGCGCTTTCTGCCGGGCACGCCTGTTTGTACGGTCTGGCGCACGCGGTGATCGTGGCATTGGGCTGCGCCCCGGGTCTTGGCTTTGTTCATGTGGGGCACGAGTGCTCCTTTGTGTACGATATTGCCGACCTGTACAAGGCCGAGGTGACCATTCCCATCGCCTTTGAAGTGGCGGCACAGGCTCCGGACGACCTGCCGGCCGTAGTGCGCCGCCGGGTGCGGGATGCCATGGTAGAGCATCATATTCTGGAGCGCATGGTGCACGATATCCGGTATCTGCTCCTGAATGCGGATGAGCGGGAACAGGAGCCGGAAGCTGTTTATCTGTGGGACAACAAAGTGGGCACTGTGGCCAACGGCATCAATTATTTTGAAGAAGAGGGTGATGAAACATCGTAGTTCTCACCATGACGAACTGCCCGCCAAAACTGCGCGGGGATCTGTCCAAATGGTTGTGCGAGATCAACACGGGCGTTTATGTGGGCAATGTGAGCAGCCGCGTGCGGGATGCCTTGTGGGAGCGGGTGTGTCAGAACCTGAAAAACGGACAGGCAACACTGGTGTTCACCACGGTGGGAGAGCAGCGGATGGATTTTCGCACCCACAATACCGCATGGGAGACCGTGGACTTTGACGGGATCAAACTGATGCGACGACCGCTGCCGCAGGCCGAACAAAACCAAATCGACCTGAAACCCGGGTTCAGCAAAGCGGCACAGCAGCAAATGGCGCGGAAAGCGGGCAGAACAAAGCCGAGCACAGGCAATTACACCGTGATCGATCTGGAAACCACCGGCCTGAAAGCCGCGTCCGATTCCATCATCGAATATGGAGCGCTGCGGGTCCGGGACGGTGTACCGGTGGAGGAGCTGACCATGCTGGTCTGCGTGGAAGAAAACGTTCCGGCAGAGATCACAGCCCTGACAGGACTCAGCGCTGCGGAATTGCAGCAGGGAACAGAACCACGGGAAGCGCTGAATAGCTTTTTGTTGTTTATTGGCAAAGACCCACTGGTGGGACATAATATTGCCTTTGATCTGGAGTTTCTGCGCATGACCTGCAAACGATATGGCTTTCCGGCACCGACCAACCGCCAGATCGACCTTGCACAACTTGCCCGCCGAAACCTTACAAGGATCGCAAATTATAAGCTGGTGACGCTGGCACAGCATTTTCAGCTGGCAGAAAAAGTGGAGCATCGCGCCCTGCCGGACTGCCGTCTGATACAACAGGTTTATTGCAAACTGAAGGAAACAGCGGTACAATAGCAACAGGAGACACGGTGCTACGGGATCTTTTTAGTCTTTTCCCCGCATACGCGGGGGTGATCCTTCTCCATCGTTGGCATAGTTGAGCATGATAAACTTTTCCCCGCATACGCGGGGGTGATCCTGAAAGCATGAAAATTTTTCTGAAAATCCTCGCCTTTTCCCCGCATACGCGGGGGTGATCCCGTCTCAGAAAGGCATACAAGAAACCGATAAAACTTTTCCCCGCATACGCGGGGGTGATCCCAAGACTGACATTGATGCCCTGAAAGCTGAACACTTTTCCCCGCATACGCGGGGGTGATCCTTTTTGCAAAAGCATAGTCCGGACTTCCTTTTTCTTTTCCCCGCATACGCGGGGGTGATCCTTGATATCGGCCCCATTCACGGCGAACTGGTTACTTTTCCCCGCATACGCGGGGGTGATCCTGTGAGGTATTAGCATGAGTTTAGAGTATTTAGCTTTTCCCCGCATACGCGGGGGTGATCCCCGAGGATGGAGCGGAAACACAAGCGACATCATACTTTTCCCCGCATACGCGGGGCTTACAAAAAAGAACCACGGGCGCAACGAAAAATGAAATGATATTTCTGGAAAGGAGAACTCTGCAATTTTATCGCCCGCCCAGGCTGCGATCAAGAATCCCCGCAAGTAATGGCGTAAGGGCTTGACCCGACACAAATAAAGCATAACAAACACCCCTCGGTTTCCTGCTGCGGAAGCCGAGGGGTGTTTTGCGTATTAAGGGTGGAACGAATGCGCACTGTGATTTTATTCGGCCTTCAGGCGGAGCAAAGTGCCGGACTTTTCAATGCGGTAAAAACCTGCGCTGCCGTCCACGCCGAACTGCAGCTGCAGCTTGAGCGAAGAGTGCGACAGCGCGCGCACCGAAGGCGCAATCCAGTGCACCAGTGCCAGCAGCAGCGGCAGGGTGACGACCAGCTCAGTGGCATCCTGCAGTGCGGCCCAGCACTTCACAGTAGAGCAGCTGGTCCAGATCGATGCGGGAGATGCCGGTCTTGCAGCGCAGGATCAGGCTGCGCTGGTCGGCGCGGCGGCACTCGGCGATCATCGAATCCGTCAGACGGAAAAAGCTGTCCTCCCAGATGGGCTTGAGCTGGTAGAAGTAGGCACCCACCACATAGGATTCCACTGCAAACTCGGCGGAAGAAGTGAGAAAGATGATCTTGACGACGTTATCGTACTGCCGGATCTCCTTGGCGGCGGTAATGCCGTTTTCGGCCGGCATGATGACATCCAGAAACAGGATATCGTACCGGGTGCCCTTTTCGATCTCGGCCAGCAGATCCAGCGGGCTGTGAAAGGCTGTGCACTGGATCTGGACACAGCGCTGGGCGCGATATTTTTCCAGCAGGGCAGAGAGCTGGTCCAGAACTGTTTGGTCATCGTCGCAGAAGGCGATCTGGATCATAACGGGTTTAACACATCCTTTGTTCGCGTCAGCCAGAAATTACAGCTGGGCCTTGCCCATGCAGTAGGTCTGCAGCACATCGTAGTTGTCGTCCAGCACCACAAGGTCGGCATCCTTGCCGATCTGGATGGAACCCTTGCGGTCATCCAGATGCAGGCAGCGCGCCGGGTTGATGGTGCAGGCGTTCAGTGCATAGTTGAAGGGCACCATGGCCTCCTCCACCAGAATGCGCAGGCCCTTGTTGATGTTCAAAGTGGAACCGGCCAGCGTGCCGTTGTCCAGATGGGCACTGCCGTCCGGGTAGATGGTGATATGGTTGCCGCCAAAGATGTACTCGCTGCCAATGGGGGTGCCCTTGGCCATCAGTGCATCCGAGATCATGATGGCGTAATCCGGGCCTTTGCTCATGAAGTAGTTGTTCAGGGCAGCAGGGGTGGAGTGGCAGCCGTCGCAGATGATCTCGCCGTACATGGTGCGGATGCGGTAGGCTGCGCCCACCAGACCGTTGGCGCGGTGGGCGAAGGGGGACATGCCGTTGTACACGTGGGTCATGGAGCGGGCACCGTTGGCATAGGCCATCACGGCCTGCTCATAGGTGGCGGCACTATGGCCGATGCTGACCACCACGCCGTGCCCGGTCAGGTAATGGGTCAGTGCAAACCCTTCGTCGTGTTCCGGTGCAAGGGTCACATAGCGGATGTGGCCGCGTGCTGCCTGCTGGTAGTGCTTGAACTGCTCCACGCTGGGCTTTGCGATGTACTCCGGAGGCTGTGCGCCCTTGTACTTCATATCGAGGTAGGGGCCTTCAAAGTGGATGCCAAGGATCTCGGCACCTTCGTAGCTTCCCTCCATCACGTCGGCCACATTGGCCACGGCGTTGGTCAGCACCTCCACGCTCTGGGTGACGGTTGTGGCCAGAAAGCTGGTCACACCCTCAGAGACGATATGCTTTGCCCAGTAGCGCAGGCCCTCCGGCTTTGCGTCGTTGGTGTCGAACTCGTAGGCACCATGGCAGTGGATATCCATAAAACCGGGCACGATGCGCTTGGAGCCATAGTCCACATCGGCCTGCTTTTCACCATAGGGGAAGATGCCGGTGATCTTGCCCTGCTCCAGCTCGACTGCGGCAGAAATGAACTGGTCGGCGATCCATACTTTTTTGCTCTGGATGATCATATAATCAGCCCTCCGATATCATCATAAAACCTGTATATGCTGCACACGACAGCACAACCATTCTGCAGAAAAGTATAGCATTTTCTGGCGGGAATAACCAGCCTTCGCGCGCCTTTTCAAAAAAATTAAGCTGGAAAATGAAAAAACGATCGCAGCTTGCACAAAGAAACAGCGTAAAATCAGAAACCCAGAACCTTTTTGAGCCGTTTTGGCCGAAAAAAGGTTCCGGGTTTTGTGCATGATCTTTTCAGAGAGCTGTTTTGCAACAGCCCCTTAATATGAAGTAAGCCCTAGGCTTACATCCAAAGCCTGATCCACACGTTTCTGATCTTCCGGCGTGATCTGCCCGGCCCGCTCCCGCAGGCGGTGCTTATCCAGCGTGCGGATCTGCTCCAGCAGCACCACGCTGTCCTTGGCAAGGCCGGTATCCGCTGCTCGGATATTGATGTGGGTGGGCAGGCGGGCTTTGTCCAGCCGGGATGTAATGGCCGCAGCGATCACGGTAGGGCTGTGCCGGTTGCCGATCTCGTTCTGCACGATCAGTACCGGGCGCACGCCGCCCTGCTCCGACCCCACCACCGGCGAAAGATCTGCGTAAAAAACTTCTCCTCTGTGTACCTCCATGGAATCTCCCTCCCTGCATTTGGAGGATGCGCCCCGCTTATGTGATGCGTCCGGCGCATCTTCGTCTGATCTCAGTATGAGCCGGCTGCGCGCCGGTTATGCAGCGCAGGGGATATTCCATTGTATGCACAAAGGCTTACAGAGTTTCCAGTGTGCAGAAGGCCAGCGCCATGCCGCCCTCGTGGCTCAGAGAGAGCCGGGCGGCAAGGCCATGGGCCTGCATCCATTCCGCCGTCTGGCCGGAAAAATGATAGGCAGGTGCACCGCTTTCCAGCCGGACAGCCTCGATCTCACACAGGGAGAACGGCTCCCGCAGGCCGGTGCCTGCCGCCTTTAAAAAGGCTTCCTTGGCGGCAAAGTTGGCTGCGGCGCTGGCAAGCCGGTGGGCGGCGCTGCGCCCGGCGGGCAGCGGTTCGTCAAGGCTCAGCGCAGCGCGTTCGGCCTCGCCGTACACCCGGCGGATAAAGGCTGCAGCGTGTGCGCCGGTAAGGCTTTTTTCCAGATGCGCGATCTCGCACAGGTCGCAGCCGATGCCATACAGCATAAAGGCCCTCCTTCTGCCGCATTTGCGGCGGTGCAGGCCGTCAGCCTGCAAAATCAGGACCGGAAATTTTATGCAAACTGTGCAAATCCGGTCTGTTTAGCTTGAAGTTTCCTCGCAATTCGTGTACAATGAATGTAGTTCTTCCTAAGGGGGTGTATTCCGTGAGTGGCGAGACCGCTATTTTTTCGATCCACGACAAAAAGGACTATGAGATCCATGAGATCGTACAGCAGGTGTACGATGCTTTAAAGGAAAAAGGCTATAATCCGGTCAATCAGCTGGTGGGCTATATCCTGTCCGAAGACCCCACCTACATCACGACCTATAAGAATGCCCGTTCCATGATCCGCAAGGTGGATCGTGACGATCTGCTGCAGGCCATGCTGCGCAGTTATCTGAACGTCTGATATCGCTTGTCTGCTCATGCCCCGCCGTCGCTATGATGGCGGGGCTTTTTCATAATAGAATGCAGATGCCGTTTACCGTTACAGCCTCTCCGGTGAAAACGCAATTCAGAAAAATCCGCAGATCTTTCTGAATTGCAACTATATAAAATAAAATTTTCGCTGAAGATGGCCAGAGCGAAACGGAGGCCATTCCAACCGTTACGGCCGGAACGGCAGCGTAAAGATCTGGTTTACGACGACCTCATATTCCCACGGTTCCCGCGCCTTGCGCAGCTGCTTTTCCAGCTTTTCGGCTCCCTCAAACTTGTGAATGAGGTAGAACCAGTGTCCCTTCATGCGGCTCACCGCGCACCCGGCGCTGCCGAACAGTTCGGAGTATCCGTGGTAGAGGTCGTCAAGGTATCCGCGCAGCTCTTCCCGTGCGGCCGGTGCGCCGCCGCGTGCTTCACGGAAGAGCGCCGGGTCTGCAATGATGCCGCGTCCCACCATGATGCCGGACAGCTGCGGATACTGCGCTTCCAACGTGTGCAGGTCCGCAGCGGTGGTCACATCGCCGTTGTAGCACACGGGCATCCGACACCCGGGCAGGGAGGCAGCAAAAGCGGCACGGTCGGCCTGCCCGCGGTAGAGCTGGCGCATCACACGCGGGTGGATGGTCAGCTCACAGATGGGATACCGGTTATAGATGTCCAGAATGGCAGCAAATTCTTCCGGCCTTTCCACGCCCAGCCGGGTCTTGACCGAGATAGGCCTTTCCGCATTGGCAAATACGGCGGCAAGAAAAGCGTCCAGCTTGACGGGGTCGCGCAACATCCCGGAACCCTTGCCTTTGGCGGTGACGGTGCCGGAAGGACAGCCGAGGCTCAGGTTCACCTCGGTGTAGCCAAGGCCGCGCAGCTCGCCGATCATCCATGCGGCAAGTTCGCCGTCCTTTGCCAGCAGCTGCGGGATCACCGGTGCGCCGGGGTTTGCCGCAGGGGCAAGCTCGGCCATCTCCTTTTTAATGAGCACCCGGTTCTCCGGCGGGGAGATGAAAGGGGCATAGTAGCGGTCGGCATTGCCAGCAGGGCCGAACCATTTCTGGTGTGCCTGCCGCCACACCCGGTCGGTCAGGCCCTCCATGGGGGCAGCATAGTAATTCATGGGCAAATCTCCAAAGTGTTTGATAGGGATATTGTAACAAAAAACTCCCGCCCTGTGAAGTCACAGAACGGGAGAAGCGAGCTTTTTGAAAGATCAGTCTGCAAACAGCGGGGTGGACAGGTAGCGGTCGCCGGTATCGGGCAGCAGGACCACGATGTTCTTACCGGCATTCTCCGGGCGCTTTGCCAGCTGCAGGGCAGCATAAACAGCAGCACCGGAGGAGATACCCACCAGCACGCCTTCCTTGTGGCCGATCAGACGGCCGGTGGCAAAGGCATCGTCGTTCTCCACGGCGATGATTTCGTCATACACCTTGGTGTCCAGTACGTCCGGCACAAAGCCCGCGCCGATGCCCTGGATCTTGTGTGCGCCTGCGGTGCCCTTGCTCAGCACAGGAGAGGAAGCAGGCTCTACAGCCACCACCTTGACGTTCGGGTTCTTACTCTTCAGGTACTGGCCAACGCCGGTCACGGTGCCGCCGGTGCCCACGCCTGCCACAAAGATATCCACCTTGCCGTCGGTGTCCTCCCAGATCTCGGGGCCGGTGGTCTCGATGTGGGCCTGAGGGTTGGCCGGGTTCACGAACTGGCCGGGGATGAAGGAATTCGGGATCTCCTTTGCCAGCTCATCGGCCTTGGCAATGGCACCCTTCATGCCCTTGGCACCCTCGCTCAGCACCAGCTCTGCACCGTAAGCCTTCATCAGCTGGCGGCGCTCCACGCTCATGGTCTCGGGCATCACGATGATGATGCGGTAACCCTTGGCGGCTGCCACAGCGGCCAGACCGATGCCAGTATTGCCGGAGGTAGGCTCAATGATCACGGAACCTTCCTTCAGCAGGCCCTTTTCCTCGGCATCATCGATCATCTTTTTGGCGATGCGATCCTTGACAGAACCGGCCGGATTGAAGTATTCCAGCTTGGCAATGATGTGGGCAGGCAGCTCCTGCTCCTTTTCAATGTGGGTCAGCTCCAGCAACGGAGTATGACCGATCAGCTGATCTGCGGCAGTATAAATCTTGCTCATTGTAGTTTCCTCCCTGATACAGTTATGGGCACATGTGCCCTGCCGGACGACCTGGTTCCAAAACCTTTATACCAACATTGTTTGTGGGTTTGATGGTATTATAGACCCGTTCTGTGCGGTTGTCAATGGATTTTTTGAAAAAAGTGGGATTGAAATATTATTTACCCTGTTGTATAATAGGTTAAAAACTCAATCTATAACCAACAAAGGAAGTACACTATTATGATCGTGTCCACCAAAGGGCGCTATGCACTGCGCGTGATGATCGACCTTTCCGAGCATCAGTCTGAAAAATATGTCCCTCTCAAGGAGATCGCTGCCCGGCAGGAGATCTCGGAAAAATATCTGGAAAACATCCTTAAGGTGCTGGTGCAGAACGGCTTTCTGGAGGGCTTGCGCGGCAAGGGCGGCGGCTACCGGCTCACCCGCAGCCCGGATCAGTACACCGTGGGCGAGATCCTGATGCTGACCGAGGGCAGCCTTGCGCCGGTGAGCTGCCTGACCCCCAATGCGACCCCCTGCTCCCGCATGGCAAACTGCCGCACCTACGAGATGTGGAAGGGGCTGGACGATCTGATCTCCAATTATTTCGGCAATATCACACTGGCCGATCTCGCCCGGCCTGATCAGGCTGGGAATGATTATGTGATCTGACGGTATTTCTGATAACATGCAAAAAGGCGCACCGGCTTGACCGGTGCGCCTTTTTTTGCACAGTTCTCGGCGAAATGTGCAATTTTTCTTATCCAGAATCACGGTTGATGGATTGGGGCTCCTGCGGTATACTTTACCCTTGATGTGTCCATTTACGCTTTTGATCGAGGAAAGGGGAACTTTACTACGAAATATATTTTTCAGTTTGCGCGCATTCTTGCGTTTTGTTTTTTGGGCGAGATCCTTCATGTAGTGCTGCTGCTGCCGGTCCCGGCCAGCGTCTACGGTCTGGTGCTGCTGCTGGCAGCGCTGAACTTCAAGCTGGTAAAGCTGGACGATGTGAAAGAGGTTGGAACCTATCTCACAGGCATCTTTCCGCTGCTGTTCGTGCCCGCTGCCGCTGGTGTGATGGAACTGTGGGCAGAGATGGGCGAGATGCTGCTGCCCATCCTCGTTGCCATTATCCCGGTCACTGTGCTGGTGATGGTGAGTGCAGGCAAGACCACGCAGGCCCTGACCGGCCGCAAGAAAAAGGAGGCTGACAATGACGCAGCTGCTGAATGATTTTTTGTCCGGCTCCGCAGCATGGGGCGTTCTGCTTACGCTGGCCGCGTTTGCACTGGGCACCCTTATCAATAAGGTGACAGGCAAAGCCATTTTTAACCCGCTGCTGCTGGGCAGTATCTTTGTGATCATTTTTCTGTCGGTGTGCAGCATCCCGTATGCAGACTACAAGGCCAGCGCGGCACCGGTGAACTATCTGCTGCTGCCCGCCACCGTGGCACTGGCCATTCCGCTGTATGAAAAGATCGACCTGCTGAAAGAGAACGCCGCCGCCATCATTGCGGGTATCTCGGTGGGCACGCTGGTGAGCCTTGGCAGCGCACTGGCGCTTGCACTGGCGCTGGACCTGACCCGTGAGCAGTATGCCACCCTGCTGCCCAAATCCGTGACCACCGCCATCAGCATGGATGTGGCCGCTGAGCTGGGCGGCATTGCTGCCCTGACCGGTGCGATCGTCATTGTTACCGGCATCGTGGGAGCGCTGCTGGCTGAGACGGTGTGCAAGATGTTCCACATCACCGACCCCATCGCCAAGGGCGTGGGTATCGGAACTTCGGCCCATGCCGTGGGCACCAGCAAAGCCCTGCAGATGGGCGAGGTGGAAGGTGCCATGAGCGGCCTTTCCATTGCGGTGGCCGGTGTGCTGACCGCAGTGCTCTGCCCGGTGTTTGTGAACCTGATCCGGTAAAGGATTTAAAATAGCCGCTCTGGCTTTTTTCAGTAGAATTTATTTATTGATCCGGGAACCTCAGTTTACAACAAAAATGAGATAGGCAACCCCTTTCGGGGAAGTCTATCTCATTTTTTTGTTGAGGCTGTTTTTATACGCCGCTGTGTTCCCGTTCATCCTTCAGGATGGCCGTCACGCTCTGCATGGTGCTTACTGCACGATGCAGTTCTTCGTCGCCAAGCTCTGCACGCAGGCGGGCGTAACAGCGCTGCATGAACGCGCGCTCCTCCGCCATCAGCTCCACAGCCTTGCTGGAAAGCTCCACATAGGTGCGGCCCGCTTCACGGTCGGTCTTCCATGCCACAAAACCCTTGTCCTGCAGCTTTTCAACGGCCTTGGAAAGCTCTGTCACCTTCAGGCCCATCACGGCAGCAAGGTCAGCCAGATAAACCTTACTGTCCGGGTGCTGTTCGGCCTGCATCTTAATGTAATATAAGATCAGGTAATCCGCCCGTTGGATGGTGCTGAACACCTTGTCGATATCAAAATTGTGCAGGAAGAACCATTCTTCCGGGTGATGTTTCAGTTCCACGCTCATCATGCATCCTCCCTGTTATTCCCGCTCATTGCGGCGGATATATTCGTGGGTGCCGCCAAGGCTCTTGTAGGCCGGGCGGATGATCTTGTTTGCGCTGAGCAGCTCTTCAATGCGGTGGGCGCTCCAGCCCATCACGCGGGCCACGGCGAACAGCGGCGTGTACAGCTCCATGGGGATGCCCAGCATATCGTACACAAAGCCGCTGTAGAAGTCCACATTGGGGCTGACACCCTTAAAAATTTTGCGCTCCTCCGCGATCAGCTGCGGGGCCATGTGCTCGATCTTGTTGTAAAGGGCGAGGTCCTTGTCGCGGCCCTTCTCGTGGGCCAGCTGTTCCACATAGCCCTTGAATACCACCTCACGGGGGTCACTGAGGGAGTACACCGCGTGGCCCATGCCGTAGATCAGGCCTTTGCGGTCAAATGCTTCGCCGTGCAGCAGCTTTTTCAGGTAGGCTTCCAGCTCTTCATCGTCCTCGGTGTCGTGCAGGTTTTCGCGGATGTTCTGCATCATCTGCATCACCATCAGGTTGGCACCGCCGTGGCGCGGGCCTTTGAGGGAGCACAGGGCAGCCGCCATGGCCGAGTAGGTATCGGTGCCAGACGAAGTGACCACGCGGGTGGTAAAGGTGGAGTTGTTGCCGCCGCCGTGCTCGGCGTGCAGCAGCAATGCCACATCCAGAACGCGGGCTTCCAGCTCGGTGTACTTCATATCCGGGCGCAGCATCCGCAAAAAGTTCTCTGCGGTGGAAAGCTCCGGGTCCGGCCGGTGGATGTACATGCTGCCGTCTTTTTCGTAGTGGTTATAGGCATGGTAGCTGTACACGGCCAGCATGGGGAAGATGCCGGCCAGCTGGATGCTCTGGCGCAGCACATTGGAAATTTCCAGATCACCGGCCTTGGGGTCGTAGGATGCCAGTGTGAGCACGCTGCGGGCCATGGAGTTCATGATATCGTGGCTGGGGGCCTTCATGATCACATCACGGGTAAAGTTGGTGGGCATGGTGCGGCACTCGCCCAGCACGCGGCAGAACTCTTCCAGCTTTTCCTGCGTGGGCAGCTCACCGAACAGTAGCAGATAGCCCGCTTCCTCAAAGGCAAAGCGGCTGCCGGACGACCCGCGGATCAGGTCTTTCACGTCGTAGCCGCGGTAGAGCAGCTGACCGTCGGCAGGCTTTTTCACCCCGTCCACATACTGGAAGGCGCGGATATCGGAGATATTGGTCAGGCCCGCCAGCACGCCCTTGCCGTTTTCGTCGCGCAGGCCCGCTTTAACGCCAAACTCCTTGTACAGGTCCTTGCTGATGCGGTCATGTTCGGCGCACAGCGGCTGCTGCTGGTCGAAGTATCCCATTACGTTCTGCAGATGATCCATTGGTAGTTGCTCCTTTCCCATTGCCGTCAGCTTGTGTTCACTTGGCAGGCCATCAGGAAGCTTTCTCTGCGAACAGCCCGGAACTTCGGTCCCGCCCTACTGCCTGTGGCAGCAGGGTACCACCCCAGGACATTCGCTGGAGAAACTTCCTGCCGTCCTGCCCGAAAAAACCGTATTGATTCGGGACGGCATTCACTTACATTCAGAATACTCTTTAAGATTACAAAAAGGATATTTCGGTGTCAAGGTACTGTTTGTAAATAAAAAAAGAACAAAATCGGAAAGCTGCCGGGTGCGCATTTGCCCTTTAGCGCAGGGACAGTTTTTGAGACGGTAACGCACAAATAAGGCATCTTCCAGCCGGATCTCAGGGGACTGGCAACAAATAAAGCCACGACGAAACCGCATTTGTAAACGGTTCATCGTGGCTTTTTGTCATATCGAGCAGAGCTGGACAAATCCGAACTATTTCCTGCCAATTCATCGGCAGCCAAAGTATCCTCGAAGCGGACGGTTTGAGAGCCGTCTTTATAATTGAACGTGATCAGCATTCTGTCATCGTAGAGGAAAATGGCGTTCACAAAGATCTCAATCAGTGCCTTGCGCTGCTTTTGCTGCGATACATCGAACTTTCTGAATTTCATCAACCAGAATCGGATGAAGTCAGCATTAAAGGAAGGCTTTCTTAGCTTTTCGTCAGCAATTTTGGCGGTCAGTTCATCCTTTTGCGCTTCCAGCGCATCCAAACGCTCTTTGGTCGTCCGTGTGAACAAGCCTTCCTCGATTGCTTTCATCAGGTTGTCCAGTTTTCGGTCCGCTTCCCGGAGCTGTTTTTCCAGCAGAGGGATCGCGGTATTCTCCTGATTTTGGAAATCCATGACCAGCTGAACGATTCGTTCAATCACTGCATCATCCTGAATCAGCTTCATCGTCTCCTGAACGACCAGATTTTCCAACCACTCCTTCTGTACGGTTTTCTTGTTACAGCCTTTCTTCTTTTTGGCAGTGGCACATTTATAATAATAGTAGGTTCGCCCGGTAGCACTTGTTCCGCTCTCGCCGAACATCAATGCCCCGCACTTACCGCAGAACAGCTTTGTGGTCAACAAATATTCCTCATCTGCCTTTCCGCGAGCCGGAGCACGTTTGTTTTTCTCCATACGTTTTTGCACACGGTCAAACAAATCCTTGGGAACGATGGCTGGAATTGCATCCGGGACAACGGTATCCCGGAAAGAAAGTTCTCCAATATAGCGGCGGTTCTTTAACATGGTGTTCATGCTGCTGCACGTCAGCTTTCCACCCAGCATATTACGAACCCCTTTTTCGTTGAGGTAGTTCATGATCTCAACGATTTTTTCACCGTTGTCGTACCGCTGAAAAGCCTCCAATACAAGCGGTGAAATCAGCGGGTCGATGCGATAGAACTTATCTGCGTCGATTTTATAGCCAATCGTTCCTGTGCCGCCTGTGCATTTGCCTTTCAGCGCATTTTCGGTCTGGCCACGAATGACTTTTTCGGAAAGTTCCGCCGAATAGTATTCTGCCATACCCTCCAGCAGCGTCTCCACCAGAATGCCCTGCGAGCCTTCTGCAATCGGCTCCATGACCGATATCAGATGGACATTGTTCTTTTTCAGAATCATCTTGTAGTTTGCACTGTCAAAGCGATTCCGAGCGAAACGGTCAAATTTCCAAACCAAAACGATTTCAAACAACTTTTTATTGCTGTCCCGAATCATCTGTTGAAAATCCGGTCGATTGTCTGTTTTGGCAGAAAGTGCACGGTCGATATAGTGCCTGACCACTGTAATGCCGTTTCTTTCAGCATATGCTGTGCATTCCCGAATCTGGCCCTCAATGGATTCTTCACGCTGGTTGTCACTGGAATAGCGAGCGTAGATCACAGCATTCATGGAAAGCACCTCACTTTTACACATCATTGAACGAATGTACGTTTATTCAAGGCTGTTCTTCGTATAATGTATATACCATATTTTGCAAGGGAATGCAAGCTGTGTTTTTACTTGGATTCTTTGCTCTTTAATGTGCTCTTCCGATACTGCATCGGGCTCTGGCCGGTGGCCTTGGCAAAGCGGGTGGAGAAGTTACTGGCATCCCCGAAGCCTGCTTCCTGTGCGATCTCACTGATGCTGTGGTCGGTGAGCACCAGCAGCTCTTTTGCCTGTGTGATGCGGAAGTTGACCAGATAATTGTACGGCGTTGTGCCCATGTACCGCCGGAACAGGCGCAGAAAATAACTCTTGCTCATGTGCGCACTTGACAGCAGATCGGCAAGGGAAAGTTCCTGCCGGTAGTTCTTGCGCAGGGTCTCTGCCGCCTGCAGGATCAGCTGGCGGTTGGTGGTCATCTCCGCCTGCGCAAACAGGCTCTGTGCACAGAGGGCAAGCATCTCGTGCAGGGCAAGACCTGTCTGCACCATGCTGTCCACCGTGCCAAGCTCCATCTGCTCCAGAACAAGTTCAAACAATTCCTGCATCCTGCCCCCGGTCAATTGGACCGGGGGCAGTTTTTTGTCCGGCAGAAGCAGCGGCTCCATGGCCGCAACACCGGCACCGTCCAGATGCACCCAGTAGTGGTGCCAGCAGCTCTGCCCCGGTGCGGTGCAGTAGCTCTGTGCCGTGCGGCAGTTGAGCAGCAGTGCCTGCCCGGTCTCCAGCACGACATGGTTCCCATCCTGCTCGATGAGACCGGCACCCCGGAGGGTGTAGAACAGGATATAGCTTTCTTTATCGGTGCGGGCGGTGGAGAACCGCTGTTGTGCATAGAATAGCCCCGCCTCGGTGCAGGAATAGGGCTGTGCACGCTCCGCTTCGCTGAGCGTCGTGCGCTTCCAGATGCTTTCCGGGGTCACATCCATGTTGTAAGTCAGCATTTTTCTCCCGCCTTTCTGCTTCCAGTATAGCGGCTTTTACCCTGTGATGCAAGAGTGGACTTTTCACAAAGAATGCGTCACCTTTGCGGATGGAATCCGCCTTTCCGGGCCGCTATACTGGTACCGGAAAGAGACAGAAGGAGGCGCACTATGCACGAAAAATTTCTCGCCATCGACATCGGCGCATCGTCCGGGCGGCATATCATCGGCTGGATGGAGGACGGGACCTTGCAGACCGAGGAAGTCTACCGCTTCCCGAACAGTGTCCGGCGGGTGGACGGCCACCTGGAATGGGACATCGACAGCCTGTTTGCCAACGTGAAACAGGGCATCAAAGCGGCTTTTGCAAAGTACCCCGCCATCAAAAGCCTGTCCATCGACACCTGGGCGGTGGACTACGTACTTTTGAAAAAGGAACAGCCCCTTTATCCGGTCTATGCTTACCGCGACGGCCGGACACAGGCCGTTCTGGATGAGGTGCACGGCATCCTCCCGTTTGAGAAGCTCTACGAGCGCACCGGCATCCAGTTTCAGCCATTCAACACGGTGTATCAGCTGTATGCGGACAAAAAAGCCGGGCGGCTGGCGCAGGCAGACGATTTCCTGATGATTCCGGAATATCTACTCTGGAAACTCTGCGGCGTCAAGGCCCGTGAGTACACCAACGCCACCTCCACCGGCCTTGTCAACGCCCAGATCAGAGAATACGACCCGGAGATCCTCTCTGCGCTGGGCTTGCCGGAAACCATGTTCCCGCCGCTGACCGCACCCGGCACGGTGCTGGGTCCGCTGAAGCCGGAGATCGCCTCCGAGGTGGGCGGGCAGACCAACGTGGTGCTGTGTGCCACCCACGACACTGCCAGCGCGGTGGAGGGCATCCCGATGGAGCAGGGGGAGGCACCGTTCCTTTCTTCCGGCACCTGGAGCCTGTTGGGTGTCAAACTGGCACAGCCGGTCACCACTCCAGAAAGCTGCAAAGCAAATTTCACAAATGAAGGCGGCGTGGGCTACATCCGCTATCTGAAAAACATCATGGGCTTGTGGATCATCCAGTGCGTGCAGAAGCAGCTGGGCATCTCCTTTGCGGAGATGGTGGAGCTGGCAAAGGCCAGCACCTACACCCGCATTTTTGATGTGAACGATGCGCGTTTCTCGGCTCCGCAGGATATGAGCGCGGAAATCAGAGCTGCCCTTGCTGAGACCGGTGCACCGCCTGCCACGGACGCTGACCTCATCAACTGCATCTATCATTCGCTGGCGTACTGCTACGGCGAAGCCTACCGTGAGATGGAAGCCGTCACCGGGCAGCACTGGGACAAGCTCTACATTGCAGGCGGCGGCGCCAAGAATGCCACCCTGAACGAGCTGACCGCCCATTATACCGGAAAACAGGTCGTGGCCCTGCCCATTGAGGCGACCGCCATCGGCAACCTGAAAATACAGATGAACATCCACTAAGGAGGACAAATTATGCTGGTTGAAACCAAAGCCCGCGTTGGCGTGTTCGCCATTGCGCTGGGTGCCTACCTGCCCCAGTTCCCGACCCTCGTGCCCGAATTTGAGCAGCAGTACGCTGCCTTCAAAAAGACCATCCCGGACACCGTGGAGGTCATCGACGGCGGCATCGTCACCACCAAAGAGCTGTCCATGGCGGCGGGTGATAAGTTCCGCGCTACAGATGTGGACCTGGTGATCCTGCAGCTGCTGACCTACGCCACTTCCTACAACATGCTGCCTGCTGTGCGGGATCTGGATGTCCCGGTCGTGCTGGTGAACGTCCAGAAGAAGAAAGCCCCGGACTACGCCAATACCGATACGCCCACCTGGCTGGGTGAATTGTACGCCTGCGGTGCCGTGGGCGAGATGGTGGCCGATCTGGAGCGTGCCGGCAAGCGTCACGCCGTCATCACCGGTGTGGTAGAAGGCGGCGACCCGCAGGTGCAGGCCGAGATCGAGGACTGGTGCCGTGCGGCTCAGGTGCGCCGCCGTTTCCGCGACACCAATCTGGCCCAGATCGGCCGCCCGTATCCCGGTATGATGGACCTGTACATCGACGAAACGAATCTCTACAACCGGATGTGGCTGTATACCAAGCAGTTCGACTGGGAAAAGATGTGGGCCATCGCCGACAACATCACCGACGAAGCTGCCATCCGTGCCAAGGCAGAGGATATCCTGAATACCTTCGATATCGAAGGCGGCGGCACGGTGGAAAAGGTCTGGGAGATGGCAAAGTATGTCGTCGCCTTTGAGCAGTGGGTCAAGGACGAGAAGATCGCCTTCATCGCGTCGCATTACGATGGTTTTGCCAAGGGCAAGGCCGGTGTGCTGGACAGCATGCTGATCCCGGCCTTCTCCATGCTTATCAAGCAGGGCGTTGCCTGTGCCGTGGAGGGTGACATCAAGGTGGCTATGGCCATGTCCATCCTCAAGACCATTGCAGGCTGCGGCCAGCTGAGTGAGATGTACTCCATCGACTTTGACGAGGATATCTGCATCATCGGCCATTCCGGTTCCGGCGATGCCGACATTTCCGAGAAGAAGCCCACCATGAAGATCGTGCCGGTGTTCCACGGCAAGACCGGCGGCGGCTATCTGACCCAGTTCTATCCGCACCTTGGCCCCGTGACCTATCTGGGCATCACGCAGGACAAGGACGGTCACTTCAAGTTCGTGGTGGCCGAGGGCGTCAACGAGCCTGGCCCCATCTTCACCTTTGGTGACACCAACATGCGCACCCGCTTTACCTGCGGGGCACGGGAGTTCTGCAACCGCTGGAGCGAGGCAGGCCCCACCCATCACATGGCTGCTGCCACCGGCCGCCACATCGATACCATCCTGAAGGTGGCAAAGATCTTCAATATTCCGGTGGACGTCATCACCCGATAAGCTGCGAGAAAAGAGAGGTATTTTATCATGGGCATTCTGGATATTGCAATCGTCAAGGGCTACATCCGCATGTGCAACGACGGCTGGCTGCAGGGCTGGCACGAGCGCAACGGCGGCAACCTGACCTACCGTATGAAGGAAGAGGAAGTGGCCGAGTGCCGTCCCTTCTTCAATGCACAGCCCGGTGAATGGGTCAACATGGGCGTGCAGGCCGACAACCTGGCCGGGGAGTATTTCATCACCACCGGTTCCGGCAAGTTCTTCCGCAATGTGGAGCCGGACCCCATCCACAGCATCGGCATCGTGGAGATCAACGACAAGGGCGACAGCTGGCGCATCGTCTGGGGCCTGGAAGGCGGCGCAAAGCCCACTTCCGAGTTCCCCAGCCACTTCATGAACCACAGCGTCCGCAAGGCGGCCACGAACGGCGCAAACCGCGTCATCTACCATTGCCATGCCACCAATGTCATCGCTCTGACCTACATTCTGCCCCTGACCGACCGCGACTTCTCCCGTACTTTGTGGCAGAGCGCCACCGAGTGCCCGGTGGTCTTCCCGGAAGGTGTGGGCGTCTGCCCCTGGATGGTGCCCGGCGGTGCAGACATCGCCATGGCCACCAGCGAACTGATGAAGAAATATCAGGCAGCCATTTGGGCACAGCACGGCCTGTTCGTTTCCGGCCCGGATTTTGACATCGCCTTTGGTCTGGCTCACACCATCGAGAAGAGTGCCGAGATCTATGTCAAGGTGCTGAGCATGAGCGGCGGCCTCATCCGTCAGACCATCACCGATGATGACCTGCGCGCCATCGCCCGCGACTTTGGCGTGACCCTGAACGAGGAGTTCCTCGACTGATTTTCTTAATTACAGTGATGAGCCTTTCAAGAGCAAGAAACGATTGATCGATAAGAAGGAGAATAAGAGATTATGAGTGTTTTCCGCGATGATTTCCTGTGGGGCGGTGCATGTGCAGCCAACCAGTTCGAGGGTGCCTGGGACGTGGACGGCAAAGGCCCCAGCGTACCGGATATGTGTACCAACGGCTCCCACACCAGCCCGAAGTGGGTGACCACCCACATCCACCCGGACCGCCTGTACCCCAGTCATGAAGCCATCGACTTCTACCACCACTACGAAGAGGACATTGCTCTGTTTGCGGAGATGGGCTTCAAGACCTTCCGCACCTCCATCAACTGGACCCGCATCTTCCCCACTGGCATGGAGAGCGAGCCCAACGAGAAGGGCCTGGAATTTTACGACCGCGTTTTTGACTGCTGCAAGAAGCACGGCATCGAGCCGCTGGTCACCATCAGCCACTACGAGCTGCCCTACGCTCTGGTGGAAAGGTACAACGGCTGGGCCAGCCGCGAGCTAATCGACTTCTACATGAACTACTGCAAAACCATCTTCGAGCGCTACAAGGACAAAGTCAAGTACTGGCTCACCTTCAACGAGATCAACACCGGCACCATGCCCATGGGCGGCATCCTGAACACCGGCACCATCCAGGGATACGAGGGTTCCACCGCCGATGTGCCAAACGACGAGCAGGCACGCTTCCAGGCCCTGCACAACATGTTCGTGGCCAGCGCCAGGGCTGTCAAGTATGCCCACGACAACTACCCCCAGTTCAAGATGGGCTGCATGATCTGCTTCATCACCAGCTATCCCATGACCTGTGACCCCGCCGACGTGGTGGCCAACCAGAAGCAGATGCAGATCATGAACTGGTTCTGTTCCGATATGCATGTGCGCGGTGAGTATCCCTATTATATGAAGCGTTTCTTCGCCGAGCACAACATCACCATCCATCAGGAGCCGGAGGATGCCGCCATCCTGAAGGCCGGCACCGTGGACTTCTACACCTTCAGCTACTACATGTCCAACTGCGTCACCACCCACAAGGACGCCGAGGACGTGGGCGGTAATATCGCCACCGGCAAGAAGAACCCCTACCTGAAAGCCAGCGACTGGGGCTGGCAGATCGACCCCATTGGCCTGCGCTACACCCTGAACGAGATCTACGATCGCTATCATCTGCCCATGATGGTAGTGGAAAACGGCCTG
Organism: Faecalibacterium sp. BIOML-A4; assembly: GCF_009679665.1. NCBI lineage: Bacteria > Bacillati > Bacillota > Clostridia > Eubacteriales > Oscillospiraceae > Faecalibacterium > Faecalibacterium sp. BIOML-A4. The sequence continues at coordinate 42,192 of NZ_WKZG01000016.1, forward strand.
GGCGCTTACGATGTGAAGAGCGAGGACGGCAAGATCCACGACAGCTACCGCATCGACTACCTGCGCCAGCACATCGAGCAGATGGCCGAGGCCGTGAAGGACGGCGTGGATCTGATGGGTTACACCCCCTGGGGCTGCATCGACCTGGTGTCTGCGTCCACAGGTGAGATGGCAAAGCGCTATGGCTTTATCTACGTCAACAAATTTGATGACGGCACCGGCGACCTGAGCCGGGAGAAGAAGGACAGCTTCTACTGGTATAAGAAAGTCATCGCCTCCAATGGCGAGGATCTCTCCTGATTTTCTGGATCATCTCTGATATCGCGCGATTGTTGTAAAACAGTTTTTCCAAAAAAATGAGATAGACGGCCCGAAAAGAGGCTGGCCTGTCTCATTTTTTAGTCGCATTCTGAAAGTGTTATGAAACAGAAACGACAAGAACAGCATCAAATTCCACCTTTTCTGTCTGGCTTCTGACCCGAAGAAGTCCTTTTCCAAATTATAACGAGACAAACTGAAAACGCATCCTTTTCTACGAAAAAAATCAGAACGATCGTATGCGTCAAACCTTAGTTGCTCCGCAATATCCTGTTGAAAAATCTGTGGGAAGAATTTGACATTTTAAGGTTGCTTTTCAACGCGCACAAAACAAAGCGATGCCCCTTGTCAGTAACAAAGGGCATCGTTGATTATAGTTTTTTAGAACAGCTGTATGGTTACTTCACTCTTCAAGCCTTGTGGCTCGGTGGGCATATACTGCCCCAGAAAATCATTCATCCGGCGGCCAAGGGTGGTGTTCACCTCGATTTCCAACAAATTCTCCCCGGTGTGCAGGGAACCGGAGATTGCATAGCGGTAAGGCGGGCAGATCCGCACACCGCAGTCGGAACCGTTGACCCGGACAATGGCACCTTCCTGTGCCGTCAGGGCCAGCACGGCGGGCCGTGCGGCCTGTGCTTCGTTCAGCGTAAAGCGGAATGCATACCGTGCCCGGCCTGCAAACGCGATGCAGCCCGGCAGACGGTGCAGAGAGACCAGTTTTTCCAGCGGGAGCGGGGCACCATATTCGGCGCAGCCAGTGTCGGCATCGGCCAGCGAAACAGTGCATGCTGTCAAATGAATGCAGTCCGCCGGAACACCGGCAGGCAGAGCCGCCACCGCCTGCACCTGCAATGCAGTCGGGTCATCCGGCACCAGAATGCAGCGGGATTCATAAGGAGCCAGTGTCAGAGCAAAGGCATCCGGTGCTGCCGTCACAACGTTGGCAAAGGCATCGTATACAAAGGCTGCACCGGGCTTTGCACCGGTCACAGTGGTGCAAAGCGGCTGCGTGCCCTCATTCGTGAAGAAGTAGACATCACCGTCTGCCTGCCGAGCGTGGTAGTATCGCAGATATGGTGCCGCTGCGCTCAGATGCAGCGCAGGGATACTGTCTGCCGTAAGGGTCTCCACCAGCGCATCCAGCGTGGTGACGACCGCATGTTCCAGTACCGGTGCCGGACCGCCTTCACAGCAGCGAATGGGCAGACCGCCCACAAAATAAACTTTGACCCCAGCATCCAGATAGCGCTGTACATTCTCCAGCAGTGCAACAGGCAGCGCCTCGGCGTACGGGATGACCAGCGCGCGGAACTGCATGCCGTTCAGGTGCAGCGCACCATCCTTCGCGGTGTCCGCTTTCAACACCTCACAGGGCACCAGCTCATAGTCGATACCATTGCGGGCCAGCCGGGCCGCTGGTTTCTGGGTGAGCATAAACTCGCCGCTCCATTCGGCTTCGGCCTGATACAGCAGCGCCACCGGAGCCACATGGGTGCCAGACAGCACTGCGGACATCCGGTTGAGGTAGTTGGCTACCTGCCGGAATTCCGGATATTGCGGATTATGGCCGTGGGCATAGAAATGCGGCGGGCAGTCCGGGTCCGGGAAGGGTGCCGCGTTGAAGGCGTGCGGCACAAACTGATTGATGCCGCGCACCAGCATATAGTCCGACAGCCACTTGCACAGGCGGTTGCCTTCGCCCCAGCCATAGGCACCGAACAGCTCACACATGGCACGGCCTTTCTTGGCAGGGTCCAAGTGGGCCAGACTTGCCCCCAGCTTGCCCAACATATAGGTAAAAAACTCGCCGTCCCAGCCGGGGCTGTGCATGCCCTTGAACATTCCCTCATCCATACCGGGCAGCAGTTGCTGGATGACCACATCGATACCGGACATATCCTGATGCGCCATGGCGCGGTAGAAGTGCCCTGCACCATAGCCCAGACGAGCCGTGGCATTGTTGTCCTCGATGGTATGGCCGATGTGCTCGCAGTGGTGGGCATGGCACCAGGCCGCCAGAACACCATCAAAGTTGTCGCTGTACAGCTGGCTGACCAGATCCATATAGGTATACTGTGCCACATGAGCGCTCTCATCGCTGCTGTGCAGGAACAACAGCGGCAGCAACGCACGGATGTTCCCGGCAGCACGGTCTGTCAGAGCCGTTCCGGCCAGCTTTCCGGCCAGCAGGTTCTCCATGCCATCCCGCCAGGGCAGGTTCATGGCGCTGTTGTGGCCGATGGCGGCATCCTCCGCCCCGTGGATGTTGCCAAGCCGCGGCTCATCCGAGAAGAACCCGCACAGCGTTTTGCCAAACTCCTCCCCGAAGTGGGCATAGATCGGCTCATAGACGGTATCCAGCAGTACCTTGGTCGCCGCCGAATCCAGCGGGTTCAGATAGCCTTCCGTCTGTTTCTCGCCGCCCTTGTAGCTGACAGTGATGACGTTCAGAGTCCACTGTCCATCCGGCAGGTCAAAATCCACGGCCACGCAGGGACCTTCCTTGGGGTTGCCGGGCAGCGGCTGGCCTATGGAGGAAAGCATGATCTCCCCCGTACGGGCATCTTCAAAAGTATAAACTTTGTCCGTCAAGTCGATGGTTGTGGTCGGGTCAATGGTTTCAAACGCGGTTTTGCGGCTCAGGGTCACAGCCAGGATTTTGTCACGCGGGTCGCGGAGGGCATACTTGAGAACAGCGGTCATGTTCTCCATCGGGCCGGCATAATCCAGCGTTTTGCAGCAGAGAAACTTTTTGCACAGCTCCGGGTGCTCCCGCTTGACCGCACCATCCGCAAAACCGGTGGGAAAGTGGCTGTCATCCAGGATCCACATCTCCATACCCGTGCGCTTTGCTTCGTCCAGCAGCAGGGCCAGATCCCGGAACCAGCCCGGACCGTTGAAATCCTTGTGCGGACGGGCTTCCACACAGAAGCCGCCGATGCCGCTTTCGCGGATCTTCTGCACCTCGCGGCGCAGTTCTTCTTCACTCTCTACGCCATGCACCCACAAAAAGGGATACAGGGCATTGGGGGTCTGTCCATGCAGGACATCACAAACGCTTTTCATGCTCGGGTCCTTTCCTTCCGTTTCACTCACTCTGAACATAGCACAGCACCCGTCCCTTTTGCAAGAGGCAGGTGCCATGCGGGAAATATTACGCTTTTTCGTCCGCGCTGGTCACAGCATAACTGCCGATTGCAGAAACCACAAAGGCAATGGCTGCGCAGATCAGGAAGCCCCAGAAGCTGATATCCAGACCTGCGGGGTTGATCATGGACGGGATACGGAAGATGCCGTCACCGCCCCAGGTGTAGAACTTGATGCCCAGGATACCACCGATGACACCGGCAACGCCGCCACCCACGAAGGCGCAGATAAACCGCTTGAAGTTGGTCAGGGCCACGGTATAGATGACCGGCTCGGTGATGCCGCACAGAGCAGAAGCCATGGTGCCGAATGCCGTTGCGCGGGTCTCACCATCCTTCACCTTGAGTGCGTAGCCCAGAGCCACACCAGCCAGTGCCCAGACGGTCAGGCCCAAGATGGCGTTGACCGGGCAGTAACCCAGGGTGGTAAGGTTGTTGAGGATGATGGGGATCATGGCTGCATGGACACCCATCATGACGAACAGCTGCCAGAACGCGCCCAGAACACCGCCGCAGACCACAGGCACCGCATGGTACAGCGCGTTGACACCGGTAGCCAGAGCATTGGAAACGCCTGTCATGACCGGGCCGACCACCAGCAGGGTGAGCGGCAGCGTGATGACCAGCACCACAGTCGGCACGAACATCAATTGCAGCATCTGCGGGATGATCTTTTTCGCAGCCTTTTCGATCCAGCTTGCCACAAAGACGGCCAGCAGGATGGGCAGCAGGGTCTGGGAGTAATCCAGCATCGTGACCTTGAGGCCGAAGAAGGTAAGCGTTTCCTCCGCGCCCACGAAAGCAGCCAGCTTCGGGTACAGCATCGCTGCGCCGATGACAGCAGCGGTATAAGGATTCATGCCAAAGACCTTGCCGGCCGAGAAACCGACGATGATGGGCATAAAGTACATCAACGCATCGGCCGCTGCATACAGGATCAGGTAAATGCCGTTGTCACTGGTGAGCACACCGAAGGTGGTCAGGATGGTCAGAACGCCCTTGATGATACCACCGGCGGCCATGGGTGCGATCATGGGCAGGATGCAGCCGGAAATGGCCTTGAAGAACTTGTTGAAGAAGCTGTCCTTCTTGACCACACGCATGCTTTCGGCCTTGGCCTTGCCGGCAGCCATGGCATCCTCCGTCAGGCCCAGCTTTGCCTTGACGACGGGGCACAGGTCAGAGACATAAGTACCGATGGGAATCTGGTACTGTCCTGCACCGTGCACAACGCTCATCACGCCTTTGATCTTTTTGACCTCGTCATCCTTGACGATGCTCTCGTCTGCCAGCACAAAGCGCAGACGGGTCATGCAGTTCGTCACACTGACAATGTTCTCTTTGCCGCCGACTGCCGCGATCAGCTCATCGGCAAATTGATCGTAGTCTTTTCTTGCCATGATCTTGTTCTCCTTCTCTTTGACATCTTCCAAAATACGCACAAAAACTTGACACAACTGGCATTTCATTGTATGCTTGTGTCCAAATCGTACCTGTATTGTACCGTATCCGGCACGGTGTCACAATCTCAAAAGCAAACTCCGGTGCTGACAAAATCAAACTTTTCGTCGAACGATACTGGCAAAGTTTAAGACACTCACTGACAAAATCAAACCTTTTGGGAGGTATCTGCCATGCTGGCGCGTGAGGCATTCCGGGAAATGCTCTTTCCCCTCAGTGAAAAAGAACTGCACTACCGGGAGCACCCGGAGGATTCTCTGATCTATTTCAAAAATTTCCGGTATGAGGGCGAAGCGACTGTTGTGACGGGTGCGGACAACAGCGATGAGATCCTGTTTTTTCCGTCCCCTAAAAAACAGGCGGCCTCCAATCTGCATGGTGTGATCTCCCCAAAAATTGCGCCCCGCGTGCTGGAGGGAGGCAATCTGGCCTTTAACAAGCAGACCCGTTTTGGCATGGTGCCGCTGCACCGCCACAACTACATTGAAATGAACTATGTGTACTCCGGCACCTGCGTGCAAGAGATCAACGGCCAGACGGTTGAGATGCACACCGGCGATGTGACCATTCTGGACCGGGATGTGGTGCACCGGGTGTTGCCCACCGGCGAAAACGACATCCTGCTCAACTGCCTGATGGGGCAGAATTATTTCAAGGCAAGCTTCATCGAGCGGCTTGCCGCCAGTGGAGCGGTGCCGCGGTTTCTTTCCAATGCGCTGAACGAGCGCAACGATCACGACCATTATCTGCTGTTTCATACGGAGCGGTCGTATATTTTCCGGGATCTGTTTGAGTGTGTGTTCTGCGAATATCTGGACCCTACCACCTGCACGGCGGGTGCGGTGGAGAATTATATGAGCCTGATCTTCATCGAGCTGGCACGCTGCTATCAGGGCAATCAGGAACACGAATACCACAAATCCAACAAGAACTACCTCACCGAAGTGCTGCAATACATGGATGACCACTGCATCGACTGCACACTGGAAAGCACCGCAGCGCATTTTGGCTTCCACCCCAATTACCTTTCTCGCATGGTCAAGGAGGGCACCGGCAGTGCCTTCAAGGATCTGGTATCGGATGGGCGGCTGTCCCGCGCCGCCTTCCTGCTGTTGACCACCGAAGCACCTATTAGTCAGATCGCCAACCAGTGTGGCTATTCCAACCAGAACTTCTTTTATAAAAAGTTTCAGGTGCGCTACGGCTGTACGCCAGCTGTATATCGTGCCACTGGCGGTGCCCTGGCAGAAGATATACGTTGAAAAGCAGAACAGTTTTTTATCCGAAACATAGACTTGAAATTTCAGTATGAATGGGTAAAAACTTATGGAAGTGTCCGCTATGCTGAAAGCTTCCAATTTTTTCTATAAGTCCTACTATTATTGCTTTACCACAATAAAATACTCAAAACCATCTTGACGCACCTTGCAAACCATGATACCCTTTGTCACAAATCACATTATCGCAAGATAAGAAATTGGCTCAACCGAAACTTCATATTTGCGATATGCAAGCCAACGATGTTGCCGATGCATTGAAAAGTTGGCTTGCTATGAAAAGTGGTGGTTCTCACCGTGATAACCACCACTTTCAGTGAGTGATTGCCCCCAAAAGAACGTACCGCCCCACAACACACCCGATCGTTTTGCCGCCGTTTCACCCGACAAAATCCTTCGCCTGTACTGCGTGGGCGGTATTTTTCTTTTCCGGGGAAGATTGCACCTTGAAAATTTCATGAGCCGACCGAACGTGATACCGGCTCTCTAGTCAACGCCGCTGCAAAACAGGGGCAGGAACTTCGTTCGGGGCAAACGGCGATTCACATATATGAGCAGTGGAACTCTCTACTTATTTTTGCGTCTTAACAATTCGGAAACAACTTTCGGAAATACGTTTTGAGCGCAGCAGTGGAGGGCAAGAACCGTCCCGTGGCCACAAATTTTCAATTCTTGAAAATGTTGTGCTCCATCGGGACTTCACTTCTTCAATGCACCTGCATTTCCGAAGTGATCTTGTTGGGGCGTGCCTGCCCCAAACCCTGCTCATATTCGCACCTTGCGGTGCGAAAGAACGGCGTGTCGTGCTTACATAGCTCCACCGAGGAGCTAGCGAAACGACAGGAGGTTCAATGAACAAAACGAATGTCAAAACGAAACCCAGCACGACCCACCGCCACGACACGCCGAACAACAAAACGCACATCATCAAGTTCCGTGTGACGGAAACTGAAAAGATGGAACTCCAATGCACAGCAAAACTCCTTCATCTCTCCCTGTCCACCCTCATCCGCCGTGCGCTGCACAATGCGAAGATCGAGCGCACCGTTGTCGTTGCCGGCGGCGGAGAAGAAACCCTGACTGCCGTTTCCACTCTGCTTGCCCAGTGCAGCAGGGTGGGCGGCAACCTGAACCAACTCGCACGACACTTCAACTCCGGCGGAGCAGACACCGAACAGCTCCGGGCGAAACTTCTGGACGAACTTGCAGACCTGACTGCCTTCCGGCTCAACGCCGAGAAAATTCTTGGTGAACTGTATGGCAACGCTCAAGCATATCGCCTCTAAGAATTCGGACTACTCCGCCATCGAAGCGTACCTGATTTACCAGCACGATGAGTTCACCGGGAAGCAGCTTCTTGATCAACAAGGCAGGCCCATGCTGCGGGATTCGTACATTCTGGATACGCTTGAATGCGGCGATTTCTCGTTTGCAACGGCCTGCCTGCTGGCAAACCGAAAGTACAACAAGAACAACCACCCCGATGATATTAAGAGCCACCAGTATATCATCAGCTTTGACCCCAGAGATGCAGCCGACAACGGCTTGACCATGGAAAAAGCACAGGCTCTCGGCCTGAACTTCTGTAAAGCAAACTTTCCCGGTCATCCTGCCATCGTCTGCACCCACCCGGATGGGCATAACCATTCGGGAAATATCCATGTCCACATCGTGATCGGCAGCATCCGCACACGAGAAGTGGAACGCAAGCCCTATATGCAGAAGCCTCGTGACTGGCGTGAGGGCATGAAGCACTCCAGCACAGCCCAGACCATGCGGCACCTGCGTGTCGCAGTCACGGAAATGTGCGAATGCGCTGACCTGCACCAGATCAACCTACTGGAAGCACAAGGCAACCGTGTTTCTGAACGGGAATACTGGGCGCGGCGGCGTGGACAGAAACGGCTTGACCAAGCCAACGCACGACTGATCGTAGCGGGGCAGAAGCCTAAACAGACTGTCTACCAGACGGAACTGGAAACGCTGCGAAAGCAAATCGACTCTGTTCTGAAGAAGGCTACCACCTTCGAGGAATTTTCTGCATTGCTCATGCAGGAACACGGCGTTGCCGTGAAAGAGAGCCGAGGGCGATTGAGCTACTGCCCGCCCAATCGGGTAAAGTTCATCACCGCCCGGAAGCTGAGCAAGAAGTTTGAGAAAAAGCAGGTGCTCGCCGCACTCGCTCAGAACATCCGGCTTGCCCCGACCATCCAGCCTATCGCAACAGACAAGCCCGACAGGATTCAGAAACTGGTGGACATTCAGGCGAAGCTGAAGCAGGGCAAGAGCATTGGCTACGAGCGTTGGGCGAAGAAGCATAACCTCAAAGCCATGGCCCAGACCTTGATTCTCTTGCAGGAGAAAGGTCTGCTCAACGAGGGCGCACTTGACCAGCGCATTGATGAACTGCAAACGCAGTACGACAGTGCAAAGGAAGTCGTGCTCGACCTCGAAACCCGCATGGCAGACAATCAGAAGCTGCGCAGCTACGCTGCTGCCTACAAGCAGTATCGACCGCTTACGCAGAAACGGAACGCTGTCAAATCCCCCGCAGCCTTTGAAGATCAGTACCGTGCAGAACTGACAGCATACCGGGCGGCAGCAGCCTATCTCAAGGCAAACAACATCACCTGCCTGCCCAGCCCGAACAAGTTGGAAGCGGAATACTGCGCGCTTGCCTCCGAAAAGGCCCAGTTTTATGAGCAGTACAAGGAAGCCAAGTCCGAGCTGCTCAAACTGAAAGACGCAAAACAGAATGTTGCCCTGTTCTTCCGGGAGGAAAAACAGACGCAGCATCACGAGAGATAAGGAGTGTGCGTATGATCAATCTGAAAATCGACCCGGAGTTCCAGAATCAGATTCCGCCGCTGACGGACGATGAGTACAAGCAGCTTGAAGAAAACATCCTCAAGGAAGGCAAGCTGCTTTCTCCTTTGATCGTCTGGGGAAACACCCTCGTTGACGGCCACAACCGTTATGCCATCCTCCAGAAGCACCCGGAGATTTACTTCTCCACCATGCCGCTCCGATTTGAAAGCAGAGAAGAAGTCCTCGCATGGATCTGCAAAAATCAGTTGGGGCGGCGCAACTTGAGTCCCGAACAGAAGCGTTATCTGATTGGCAAACAGTACGAAGCCGAGAAGAAAGCTGCAAAAATCTTTCGGGGCAACCAGTACACTTTAGCAAAGAAAAGTGGTGGTGCTCACGATGATAACCACCACTCCGGGAAGAAAACCTGCGACCGGATCGCAGAGGAAAACGGTGTCAGCCGTGCCTCTGTTCTCCGTGCCAGCCACTATACACGGGGCATCGACATCGCAGATACGCTTTCTCCCGGCATCAAGCAGAAAGTCTTTTCCGGCGAAGTAAAGTTCACGAACGAAGAAATGTCCAAGCTCGTGCAGGCAAGTGCCGAGCATCGTTTAGATGTTCTTGCTCAAATCCTGCATCCAGAGGCATTGGAAGTACTGGAATCTGCCAGCGCAGAGTTTGAACCTGAAAAAGCGGAACCTGTTTCCATGCCCACACCACAAACAGAAGAATTCCGGTGCTATCATGTACCGGACGAGTTTATGAAGGTTTACAAGTCCTTGAGCCGCGCGACCGAAATGATGAAAAACTCATGGAAGAAAACGCTCAAAAACAATCCCAGTTATTTCACTGACCCGGAAAAGCAGAAGGTTCTCCGCTTCGCAATGCAGAGGCCTGCTAACTATCTGACTGAAATCGAAACCTATCTGGAAAAGGCTCTTGCAGAAGCCCTTGAAGAAGAAAAGACCGCATAACGGAAGGCACTTATACGTCACCAACAAATCCACCAAAAGCAAGTGCAGGGTAGAAAACTTCCGCCCCTTGCGCCTGATATAACATGTAATCCTGATTTTCCCGCCCGACTTCGCCGCAGTGGGACGATCAGAGGAGTGTGCGTTTGAACAAGAAGAAAAAATCCACAAATCTTTCCCCGTATCCCGATGAAGCCATCGAACGTCTGGCACGGGCATTCTACCCGGCAATCCTTGCCTGCTGGAACAGCGAGGAAGGTCAACGGGAGTTTGCTGCATGGCAGGCGGAACAGGCTCATATTGCAACCAAAGAAAAACAGGAAGTTCCCGTCGGGGAACTCCCTGCCTTACTTATCGTGTGTGGATTTTTCAGGGTGCGTCCGGGTGGACGCGCCCTGTTTTTGTGTTTAGTCCTCTAATCCGTGGCTTCCCGCCACGTTCTTCAAATATTCCCCCGGTTCGCCGTTCAGAATCAGCTCAGCATACGCCAGCGGGTCATTATAGATGAGGTAGTCCAGTTCAGACCGCTGCGCAATGGTAACATCCAGCGCATCTTCGACCCCGGTGCAGTCGATGGAAATTTTTCTGCCATCCCGGAGCAGCAGCTTCACACAGCCAGTATCCATGTTGAACGAACAGGCTCTTGCATCGTACTTCATAATCGTGTCCTCCTGAAATCAGTGTTTGATTTGTTTCGGTCAATCTATGATTTCGGATTTCAGCTTCTGTCGGAAACCTCTATTGAACTTTCCGAAGAAAACAAAAAATCCGACCCCATCTCCTATCGGAAACAAGTTCGGATTATTTTTGTCTGGTCGGAGTGGCGAGACTCGAACTCGCGGCCTCCTGCTCCCAAAGCAGGCGCGCTACCAACTGCGCAACACCCCGGCATCCGGCGGCACTGCTGCACCGCCGGAATATAGTATATCGTTTTTGGAGCGGTTCGTCAATAGCGGCGTGGCCCTGCCGTGCCTTTAATTAAAGGAGCGGAAGCCCTTGCCGATGATCTCGCTGGAATTGACGATGGTGATAAAGCTCCGGGGGTCGTTCTCCCGCAGGAAGTTGCGCAGCTGCAGGGCCTGACGGCGGGTCAGCACCGTCACCAGCACGCTCAACTCGTGGTGGGTGTAAGCGCCGTAAGCCTTTTCCACGGTAGCGGAACGGTTCATTTCCTTGATGATGAAGTCCAGAATGGGCTGCGGGTTGGACGTCACGATGGTGCACACCTTGCGCAGGCGGATGTTCTCGATGGCACCGTCCACCACAAAGCTCTTGCCGATCAGGCCAAGGATGCAGTAAAGGCCGGTGCCCATGCCGAACCGCCATGCCGCCGCCAGCACGATGAGGATATCGCTGGCCATCAGGGCTTTGCCGATCTCCATAGAGGTATATTTTGCCAGAATCAGGGCCACAATATCCGTACCGCCGGTGGATGCACCGATGTCGAACACGATCGCCGCACCCAGAGCCGGCAGGAACACGGCGAACACCAGATCCAGCATGGCATCGCCGCTCATGGAAACGTTGACGGGATAGAGCCACTCGCACACCGACACAAAAAAGGACAGCGCAAAGGAAGAATAGATCGTCCAGCCCATGGTCTTGATGCCCAGAAAGACGAAGCCCAGCACCACCAGAATCAGGTTGATGATCCACATAAAGCCGCCCACGTTGATCTTAGGGAACAGGTCTGCCAGCAGAATGGACAGGCCCGAGGTGCCGCCAAATGCAAAATGATTGGGATTTTTAAAGTAAACGATGCCGACCGCCGTCAGGATCAGGCCGAGATTCAGCTCACCGAAGAAATTTAAATTCTTCAGCATATTTTTCCTGCTGAACGCTTCTTTTAAACTGTTCATGGGGTTCCTCCTATTTTAAACACGGCAAAATGCGCTGTATGCCATGCAAAAATATACTCTCCTTGCACGGCGGTGTCAAGGGATAGGGAAAAAGTTGTGGAAAACAACATGAATTGGGGATTTTTCGGATGGGAGAACTCCTTCAGTCAAAGCCTGACGGCTTTGCCAGCTCCCTCGGGGAGGGAGCCTTTGGCAAAGAGGAAAAGCTTTACCGTACTGCCAAGGGCCCCATCTCTGAGGGGGCTGTCACCGAAGGTGACTGGAGGAGTTAAGCTCCCCCTCTCGGGGGAGCTGGCGAGCGTATGCGAGACTGAGAGGGTTTTCTCTTGAAGAAATCGGCAGAATAGTGTATTATATAGTATTATGGAATATATAGGCACTTTGTGCCTTTGACAGGGGGAAAACACATGGCAGATAAAAACTTTCTGACCGACATCATCGACGCTGATCTGGCCGAGGGCAAGATCAGCGAGATCCATACCCGCTTCCCGCCCGAGCCCAACGGCTACCTGCACATCGGCAGTGCCAAGGCCATCTACATCAACTGGTCCATTGCAAACCAGTACGGCGGTAAGTTCAACCTGCGTCTGGACGACACCAACCCTGCCCGCGAGGGTGAGGAGTACGTGAACAGCATCATCGAGGATCTGCACTGGCTGGGTGCCGACCCCAACGGCGGCATCTTCTACGGCAGCGACTACTTTGACAAGTGCTACGAGTATGCCGAAAAGCTCATCATGGAGGGCAAGGCCTACGTGGACGACCTGACCCGCGACGAAATGCGCGAGTACCGCGGTGCCGATGCCGGCAAGCCTTCCCGTCCCTCTCCGTGGCGCGACCGCACCCCGGAAGAGAATCTTGACCTGTTCCGCCGGATGCGTGCCGGTGAGTTCCAGGAGGGCGAAAAGACCCTGCGTGCCAAGATCGATCTGGCCAGCCCCAACATGAACATGCGTGACCCGGCTATCTACCGCATCAAGTACGCCGAGCATCACCGTCAGGGCAGCAAGTGGTGCATCTACCCGATGTACGACTTCGCACACCCCATTCAGGATGCCATTGAGGGCATCACCCACAGCATGTGCAGTCTGGAGTTCGAGAACCACCGTCCGCTGTACAACTGGGTCATCGAGAACATCTTCGGCACTGCCTTCCCCAAGCAGCGTGAGTTTGCACGCCTGAACATGACCAACACCGTCATGAGCAAGCGCTACCTGCGTGAGCTGGTGGAAATGGGCATTGTGGATGGCTGGGACGACCCCCGTATGCCCACCCTGTGCGGCCTGCGCCGCCGCGGCTACACCCCCACCTCCATCTTCACCTTTGTGCGGGAGGCCGGCATTTCTAAATCCGACAACCTGATCGACATGCGCCAGCTGGAAGCCTGCATCCGCAGCGAGCTGGACCTGACCGCTCAGCGCCGCATTGCCGTGCTGGACCCCGTAAAGCTGATCGTAGACAACTACCCGGAGGACAAGACCGAGTACTTTGATGTAGCCAACAACCCCAACCGCGAAGCCAACGATACCACCACCCGCAAGGTGGCCTTTACCAAAGAGCTGTGGATCGAGAATGAGGACTTTGCCGAGGTGCCGCCTCCCAAGTTCAAGCGCCTGACCATTGGCGGTGAGGTGCGTCTGATGGGCGCTTACATCGTCAAGTGCACCGGCGTGGAGAAGAATGCCGACGGCAGCATTGCCGCCATCCACTGCACCGCCGACCTTGAGACGGGCAACGGCAATCCCGCCGACGGCCGCAAGGTCAAGGGCACCATCCATTGGGTGAGTGCCGCCCATGCCGTGGATGCCGAGGTGCGCCTGTACGACAAGCTGTTCACCGAGGCCAACATGAACGCCATCCCCGAGGGCAGCGATTACAAGGACTACCTGAACCCGGAAAGCGTTGTTGTGTGCAAGGGCTGCAAGCTGGAAGAAAGCCTGAAGGACGCAAAGCCCGGTGAGAAGTTCCAGTTCGTGCGCACCGGCTTCTTTACGCCGGACTCCAAGAACCCCGGCGTTTACAACCGCGTCGTCACCCTGCGCGACAGTTTCAAACCCGCAAAGTAAAAAATATATCACGTCAAAAGGGAGCATTTGATCTTTTATGAAGAAACTCACCCGGAATGTTATCATCATGGCTGTTGTCACTGTCATTATGGCAGTTGTGCTCGGCCTGTACATCAAGTACACCGGCACTGTGCCCGCTGCCGACAACGCCGCCAGCCTGACGGATGGCATCTATACGTCCAGCGCTCAGGGCTGCCTGAGTGATGTGACCGTCACCGTCACCGTCACCGGCGGCCGGGTGACCGGTGTGGAGATCGATGCTTCCGGCGAGACTCCCGAACTGGGCGGCACCGCTGCTGAAACTCTGGCAGACCAGCTGACCAAGGCCGGTTCCACCAGCGGTGTGGACGCTGTTGCCGGTGCTACCATGACCAGCGACGCTGTGTTCACCGCCATGGACGACTGCCTGAGTCAGGCAGAGTAAAGACCCGAAAGACCGGCATGGCTCACAGCTCTGCCGGTTTTCTTTCTTAAAATACAGCACAAGGAGAGGGAACATTATGGGCGTATTATCCAATCTGGAACCAGCTTCGGTTTTTTATTACTTTGAGGAGATCTGCGGCATTCCGCACACCTCCCACCACGAAAAGGCACTGAGCGACTACTGCGTGCAGTTCGCCAAGGCCCACGGCCTTTCCTGCCGTCAGGACGAGATGGGCAATGTGCTCATCAAGGCACCGGCCACACCCGGATACGAGAAGGAGCCGGGCCTGATCCTGCAGGGCCATCTGGACATGGTGGGCGACAAGACCGCCGACTGCCCGCTGGATCTTGAGAAGGATGCCATTCACCCGGTCGTAGACGGCGGCTATGTGTGCGCCGAGGGCACGACCCTTGGCGGCGACGACGGCATTGCCGTGGCCTATGCGCTGGCTGTTCTGGACGCAAAGGACATTCCCCACCCTGCGCTGGAGGTCGTGCTGACCGTCTGCGAGGAGGTGGGCCTGCTGGGTGCATCTGCCATGGATTTTTCCGACCTTGAGGGCCGGATTCTGGTGAACATCGACTCCGAGGAAGAAGGGGTGCTGACCGCAGGCTGTGCAGGCGGACGCCGCGTTGAATGCCATCTGCCCATCACCCGTGCGGCTGTGACCGGCACCGCCGTGAAGGCGGACATCGCGGGGCTTGCGGGAGGGCACTCCGGCACCGAGATTCACAAAGGCCGCGCCAACGCCATCGCTCTGCTGGGACGCTACCTGACCCTGCTGTCTGACCACGGTGCAGAGTACGCTGTGCTCACCCTCTCCGGCGGTGCAAAGGAAAACGTCATCCCGAAAGAAAGCAGCGTTACGCTGGTGCTGCCCGCCGGTATCACCGAAGCCGTGCGCGCTGCCGGGGCAGACTTTACCGCGCAGATGAAAGCAGAATTCGGCACTGCTGACCCGGGCATCCGCCTGCAGCTCACCGAGGAGGGCTGCGGCGAATACGATGCACTGGATGCGAACTCCGCCGAGCGTCTGCGCAAAGCCCTGCTGCTGATGCCCTGGGGTGTGCAGAGCATGAGCATGGATGTGCCCGGCCTTGTGGAGACCTCGCTGAACCTCGGCGTTGCCGAGCTGGACGACAGCGAAGCCATTCTGCGCTTTTCCATCCGCAGCTCGGTGCCTTCGGCCAAGGAGCTGCTGAGCTGCAAACTGCAGACCCTGACCGAGCTGCTGGGCGGCAGCGTGCGGTTCCACGGCGACTATCCCGCTTGGACCTACGCCCGCGAAAGCGCCCTGCGCGACCGCTGCGTAGCTGTGTACGAGGCACAGTACGGTGCAAAGCCCCAGATCGTTGCCATTCATGCGGGCCTGGAATGCGGCATCCTCTCCGGCAAAATCGAAGGGCTGGACTGCATCTCCTTCGGCCCGAACCTGCTGCATGTCCACACCCCCAACGAGCGCGCCGACATTGCATCGGTGGCCCGTGTGTGGGAATACCTGAAGGCTATTCTGGCTTATAAAGAGTAAAACCCTCTCAGTCACAGCTTGCGCTGTGCCAGCTCCCCCGAAAGGGGGAGCTTTCTTTGTGCTGACTGTAAAGATTCAAAAAGCTCCCCCTTTCGGGGGAGCTGCTGAACGAAGTGAAGCTGAGAGGGTCAATCCAAATACTTGATCTTGCCCGGCTCAATGCCCTTGATGCCAAGGCCCGGCTCGTTGGAAACCGTGATGTCTTTTTCGTTGAACACTGCACCGCCGAGGATGGGGTCCTCACTGCACAGCACGGGGCCGTCCAGATCCACGCGGGTGATGATCTGCTTTGCGCAGGCCAGATGCACGGCGGCATTCACGCTGATCTTGGCTTCCAGCATACAGCCGATCATGCACTCCACGCCGTACACCTCGGCAGCGGATGCGATCTTGAGGGCGTTGTACAGGCCGCCGCACTTCATCAGCTTGATGTTCACGAGGTCTGCGGCTCCCATCTGCATAATGGTCAGTGCGTCCTGCGGGGAGAACACGCTCTCGTCGGCCAGCACCGGCACATAGGAGCGCTCGGTAACATACTTCAGGCCTTCAAAATCGTGGGCCTTGACCGGCTGCTCCACGAATTCGAGATCAAGGCCCTTCTCCTGCATTCCGTTCAGGATGCGCACGGCTTCCTTGGGGGTCCAGCCCTGATTTGCGTCGATGCGGATGCAGGTCTCCTTGGGCACAGCACCGCGGATGGCGCTCAGGCGTGCAATATCCTTTTCCGGCTCCTTGCCCACCTTGACCTTCAGGCAGTCGTAGCCGCGGTCGATGGCGTTCAGGGCATCGCGCACCATCTCTTCGGGGTCGTTGACGCTGATGGTGATGTCGGTGACGATGGACTTCTTTGCGCCGCCCATCAGCTTGTACACAGGGATTTTGTACAGCTGGCCGTACAGATCCCACAGGGCCATATCCACAGCAGCCTTGGCGCTGGTGTTCTTCTGGATGCAGGCATTCAGTGCGATCATCAGGTCTTCAAAGTCGTCCACATCGCGGCCGATGATGGTCTTTGCGATATGGTCGCGGATGGCACCGATGATGGCACCGGTGGTGTCGCCGGTGATCACACCGGTGGGAGGTGCCTCACCATAACCCACAGCGCCGGTGTCGGTGTGGATCTCTACGATCACATCCTCCACGCTGCTGACCGAGCGCAGAGCCGTCTTAAAAGGCACGCGCAGCGGCACGGAGATCAGACCGAGACGTACTTCCGTGATTTTCATGCAAAAACCTACCCCTTTCGATAAAAAAATATTGCCAGATTATGAAATCTATGGTAGTATTGTATACGAAATTGTCGATATTGTAAAGACAATTGTCCGCAAAAAATTGCACAAAAAGAAAGGGGATTGGGTTCATGATCACAAACGGTTTCACCTACATCGCCGTGCTGGTGTTCATTGCCGCACTGCTGGTGTGGCTGCAACGCTACACGAAGTCGAAATTCTTCGACTATGCACCACCTATCGTTCTGCTGTACCTCATTACCATGATTCTCTGCACGCTGGGTGCATGGGACATGGAGGCCACCAAGCCTGCCTACTCCGTGCTGAAAAACAACCTGCTGTATGCAATGATCTTCCTGATGCTGCTGCGCTGCGACATCCGCAAGATCATCAAGCTGGGTCCCAAGATGCTGGGCGGCTTCTTTGCCGCTTCCGTCTCCATCTCGTTGGCCTTCATTGCCACCTTCGCCATCATGAAGGGGCCCCTTGGCTCCGAAGCATGGAAGGCACTGGGCGCTCTGTGCGGCAGCTGGATGGGCGGCTCCGGCAACATGATCGCCGTGCAGGCTGCGCTGGACATCGGCGAAGCTGACATGGCCTACGCACTGGTGGTGGACTCCATTGACTACTCCATCTGGGTCATGTTCCTGCTGTGGGCCATCAACCTTGCTCCCAAGTTCAACAAGTGGGTCAAGGCCGACACCACCACGCTGGATGAAGTGTCCCGCCGTCTGGAAGAGGACGCAAAGGGCAACGAGGATAAGGCCAGCTTTGTCAACCTGATCTTCCTGCTGGGTCTGGCTCTGGTGATCTCCGCCTTCGGTCAGGATATCGGCGCAGCCCTGAACGGCGCAATGCCCTTCCTGGACAAGGCCACCTGGACCGTCCTGCTCATCACGTTGTCCGGCCTGATCGGCGCTGTCACCCCCGTGGGCCGCATGGCAGGCAGCACCGAGCTGTCCAACCTGCTGCTGTACTCCGTGGTGGCATTGCTTGCCTCCCGCGCAAGCTTCCTGGAGCTGACCGATGCACCCGCATGGATCCTGGCAGGCTTTATGATCCTGGCCATCCACGGCATCATTCTGGTGCTGCTGGCAAAGATCTTCCATCTGGATATGTTCACCTGCGGTGTTGCATCTCTGGCAAACATCGGCGGTTCCGCATCCGCTCCCATTCTGGCTGGTGCCTACAGCGGCGCTCTGGTGCCTGTTGGCGTTTTGATGGCTCTGATGGGCTACGTCATTGGCACGGCAGGCGGCTTGATCACCGCAAATATCATGTCTCTGCTGGCATAACAAATACTGCAAAAAAGGGGCTGTTGCATGTGCAACAGCCCCTTTTCTTATACGATTTTTTGCTTAGCCGCCCAGATATGCGCTGCGCACGCGCTCGTTGGTCAGCAGTTCGGCACCAGTGCCCTCCATGACCACACGGCCCGTCTCAAGGACGTAGGCACGGTCTGCCACGGAAAGAGCCATCTGTGCGTTCTGCTCCACCAGCAGGATGGTCATGCCTTCCTTGTGCACGTTCTGGATGATGTCGAAGATCTCCTGCACCAGCAGCGGCGAAAGGCCCATGGAAGGCTCGTCCAGCATCAGCATGGAAGCGTTGCTCATCAGTGCACGGCCCATAGCCAGCATCTGCTGCTCGCCGCCGGACATGGTACCGGCCAGCTGCTTGCGGCGCTCCTTCAGGCGGGGGAACAGCTCAAACACCTTTTCCTTGTTGGGTGCAATGGTGGAAGCAGGCTGGGTGTATGCACCCATGTCCAGATTTTCTTCCACGGTCATGTGCAGGAACACATGACGGCCTTCCGGCACATGGGCAAGGCCTGCTTCCACGATCTTGTGGGCGCGCATGCCCTTGATGCTGCTGCCCTTGTACAGGATGTCGCCGGTCTTGGGCTTCAGCAGGCCGGAAATGGTCTTCAGGGTGGTGGATTTGCCAGCACCGTTGGCACCGATCAGGGTGACGATCTCGCCCTGATCCACCTCGAAGGAGATGTCCTTGACGGCGTGGATGTTGCCGTAATAGACGTTGATGTTATCAACTTTCAGTAACGTATCAGCCATGGCTTAGCCCTCCTTCTTGCCCAGATAGGCTTCGATGACCTGCGGGTTGTTGCGGATCTCATCCGGCGTGCCCTTGGCGATGATGCGGCCGAAGTTCAGCACGGCAATGCCCTCGCAGATGCCCATGACCAGGCTCATATCATGCTCGATCAGCAGCACGGCGATGTTGAACTCGTCGCGGATGCGGCGGATGGTCTCGGTCAGCTCTGCAGTCTCGGAGGGATTCATACCGGCAGCAGGCTCGTCCAGCAGCAGCAGCTTCGGGCTGGTGGCCAGTGCACGCATGATCTCCAGACGGCGCTGTGCGCCGTAGGGCAGGCTGCCTGCCTGCACATTGGCGAGGTCTGCCATGTGGAAGATATCCAGCAGCTCCAGAGCACGCTCGGTGCACTTCTTCTCTTCCTTCCAGTAGTTGGGCAGGCGGATCAGCGAAGATGCCAGATTGTACTTCATGGACTCGTGCAGGCCCACCTTGATGTTATCGATGACGCTCAGTTCCTTGAACAGGCGGATGTTCTGGAAGGTACGGGCCACGCCCATGCGGTTGACCTGATAGGTCTTTTTGCCGGCGGTGGGCATACCATCGATCAGGATGGAGCCGCGGGTGGGCTGGTAGACGTTGGTCAGCAGGTTGAACACGGTGGTCTTACCGGCACCGTTGGGGCCGATCAGACCGGTGATCTCGTTGCGGCCGATCATCAGGTTGAAGCCATCCACGGCAGTCAGACCGCCGAAGTCGATGCCCAGCTCACGCACGTCCAGAATGGGCTTTTTGTCCTTGTCGCGGTCGGTCAAAAAGCCGCCGGAGGGCACACTGTGCAGCTTAGTCTGGTATTCACTCATGGTCCTTGCCCTCCTTTGCTTTCTTCTGGAACAGTTCGCCGTTCATGATCTTTTCCACAATGCGGCTCATGGAGAAGTCGTAGCTGCCAAGCAGGCCGCCCGGACGGAAGATCATCATGAGGACCAGCACCAGCGAGTAGACTACCATGCGGTAGCTGTCAAAGCTGCGGGTCGCCTCGGGCAGGATGGTAAGCACGGTCGCGGACAGGATGGAGCCCAGCATGGAACCCATGCCGCCCAGAACCACCATGACCAGAATTTCGATGGACTTCATGAAGCCGAAGGTGGAAGGGTCCAGAACGCCCAGATAGCAGGCGTACAGGCCGCCGGCCAGACCGGCAAAGGCGGCAGAGAATGCAAAGGCCATGACCTTATAATAAGTAGTCTGGATGCCGCAGCTTTCGGCAGCAATCTCGTTATCGCGGATGGCCAGCACGGCACGGCCGTGGCGGCTCTTCATCATGGCGTGGATGGCAAAGCAGGTAATGACCACGCAGATGAACACATTGGCGAAGTTGGAATACTTGGGGATGTTCTTCAGGCCCTTGGCACCGTAGAACAGCTTGAAGCCCAGCACATCATCGATGTTGTTCAGGGTGATGCGGATGATCTCGCCAAAGCCCAGCGTCAGGATGGCCAGATAATCACCGGTCAGGCGCAGAGCAGGAATGCCGATCAGCACGCCGAACAGGCCCGCCACGATGCAGGCCAGCACCAGACCCACGACAAAAGCGACACCGGAGGGCAGATTGCTGTATTTCGTGAACAGGGCGCAGGTGTAAGCACCCACAGCCATGAAACCGGCGTGGCCCAGCGGCAGCTGGCCCAGATAACCGGTGGCAACGTTCAGCGAGACAGCCAGAATGATGTTGATGCCCACGGTGAGAAGCACCTTGTTCTGGTAGGTGGACAGCACGTTCTGGGTGAGGAAGGACAGGCCCACGAACAGCAGAGCCACCAGCACGGCGTTCATCAGGTAGCGCACGGGCATTTTGAGCGTTTTGCGTTTGGTATTCATCTTCATGCCCTCCTTACACCTTTTCCTGAACTTTGCGGCCAAGGAAGCCGGTGGGCTTGACCAGCAGCACGATGATCAGGATCGCAAACGTGACGGCATCCTTCCATGCGGAAAGGCCGATGGCGGAAACAAAGCACTCGCACAGGCCGATGGCGATGCCGCCGATCATGGCACCGGGAATGGAGCCGATGCCGCCCAGAACGGCTGCAACGAAGGCCTTCAGGCCCAGCATGGAGCCCATGGTGGGGGTCGCCTGCGGGTAGCTGCAGCAGTACAGCACCGAGCCGATACCGGCCAGAGCGGAACCCACCGCAAAGGTAAAGGAAATGGTGCTGTTGACGTTAATGCCCATCAGACGGGCAGCGTCCATATCCTCAGACACGGCACGCATGGCCTTGCCGAGCTTAGTCTTCTGCACAAGGAAGGTGAGCACCAGCATGGACAGCACCGTGACCAGCAGGGTGATGACAGAGGTGAGGCCCAGCGGCACAGAGCCGATGTGGAAGGTCTGGTTGGTGTAGTAGGCCGGAATGACCTTTGCACCGGAACCAAGGATCAGCTCTGCAGTGTACTCCAGGAAGAAGGACACGCCGATTGCCGTAATCAGCAGGGAGATACGGGGTGCGTTGCGCAGCGGGGTGTAGGCGATCTTCTCGATCACAACGCCCAGCAGCGTGCAGGTGATGATGGTGGCGCACACAGCAGTGACCGGGCCAAGGCCCAGCTGATTCATCACGAACCAGGACATGTACGCACCAACCATAATGACATCGCCATGGGCAAAGTTCAGCAGCAGGATGATGCCGTACACCATGCTGTAACCCAGTGCGATCAGTGCATAGATGCTGCCAAGGGACAAGCCGTTGATCAGCTGGCTAAAAAACACTGTCATGGACTGATACTTCCTTTCTTTGCGGCGGAGGACCCGCCTTTTGGGATACACTTTTTTACCAAAAAAGCGGAGACAGCCGAGCAAAACCTGTTCCGGCGGTCTCCGCAATGGGTCATTTATTTCTGAGTACTGCCTTCATGCCGCACACCGGTGCGCAGGATCAAAGCAGATCAGAACATTTCCTTCAGAACGGGGGTTGCACCGTCGAAGCACAGGATAGCGGTCTGCTTGACGGGGTTGTGGTGCTCATCGAAGGTGAAGGTGCCGGTGATGCCATTGATGGTGCCGCCTGCGATGGCATCGATGACGGCCTGCTTGTAGTCGTCATCGCCAGCAGCCAGACCGGCATCCTCAGCAGCCTGAATGCCGTAGACAACGGTCATGGCAGCATCGTAGCCCAGAGGAGCGAAGCCGTTGGGGTACTCCTCGCCGTACTCAGCCTTGTATGCGTTCTCAAAGTCGGGGTTGGAGCCCTTTGCGTAGTTTGCGCAGAAGTAGGCGTCCTTCAGCTGGGCGTCCGTTGCGTAGCCTTCCAGACCATCCCAGCCGTCGCCGCCCAGGAAGGGAACTGCCAGACCGATGCTCTCAGCCTGAGCCAGGATCTGACCGACTTCCTGATAGTAGTTGGGGCAGAACACCACTTCGGGAGCCTTGCCCAGAATGGTGGTCAGCTGGGTCTTGTAGTCCACATCGCCCTCAGAGTAGGTCTCCTGATCGACGATGGTGCCGCCCAGGCTCTCGAACTCGTTGACGAAGTTCTCTGCCAGACCCTCGTTGTAGTCAGCGCCCTTCTGGAAGATGACGGCTGCCTTGGTGTAGCCCAACCGCTGGTAAGCGTAGTCAGCCATCTTGATGCCCTGGAACGGGTCGGTGAAGGTTGCGCGGAACACATTCTCGTTCACGGTGTCGGTCTCGGCATCGTAGGTGACAGCCTCAGCGGTAGCGGAAGCGGTGACCATGGGCATGTTGTAGTCTGCGCTCTCGGCAGCAACTGCCAGAGTCGGGGTGGTGGTAACGTCGCCCACCAGAGCGGTGATGCCCTGATCGCACATCTTGGTGAAGCAGGTAACAGCCTGAGTTGCATCGCCCTGCTCATCCATGGCGATGATCTCCAGCTGCTTGCCGTTGATGCCGCCCTTTTCGTTGACCTGCTTCAGGTACAGGGTAGCGCCGTTGACAACGGCCTGACCGTAAACGGAAACATCACCGGTCAGAGGTCCAAGAACGCCCACCTTGATGGTGTCGCCGGAAGCAGCGGCACCAGAAGCTGCGGTAGAGGCGGAAGCAGCAGTGCTGTTGGAAGAACCGCCGCATGCAGTCAGAACGCCGGCTGCAGCAACAACACCTGCAGCGGCCAGGAAATTACGACGAGAAATCATCTTTTTCATAGTGAATATCCTCCTTAGGAGCATTCGTGTTTCAGTATAAAAACGGAAGCAAGGCCCTCTTTCCCTCAAAGCGACCTTGCTTCGTTATCAATATTATAGACCTGTGAGCCAAAATCCGCAATTCACAAACCGTCCATACTTTCATGGGCATTTTGTGGACTTTGTTGCCAAAATAGCCAAAAGCAATGGGTCTGTTTTGTGCACTATTTCAATTGCTTCATTTTGTTTGTGTGTCAGGTGAACACAATTCACAAGTTGCAAAAGGGTTACAGGGTCTCCATTTCGGCATCTGCGGCGAACTCGGCCTCTGCACGTGCCTCGGCAGCTTTGCCCTCTGCTTCCGCTTCGGCCGGAGACTCTGCAAGGACCTTGCGGATGGCGGTGAAGTAGAACACCAGCGACAGGCCGGTGCCGATGCACCAGCCCACGGGCCATGCCATCCAGATGCCCGTGCTGCCCAGAGCAGTGCTGCTCAGCACAATGGCGATGCCCACGCGCAGGATCAGGTCGGAGAAGGTGGCGATCATAAAGCGCACCATCATGCCGCAGCCGCGCAGGATGCCGTCAGTGACCAGCTTGAGCGACACCACAAAATAGAAGGGAGACAGGATACGCAGGAACAGCATACCGGTGTCGATGGCCGGACCCTGCGGGTCATTCATGAACAGCAGCAGCAGGAAGCGGCCGAAGAAGAAGTACAGGAGCACGATGGGCACGCAGATGATCCACACCAGATTGCGGCCTGCGCCAAAGCCCTTGTGCACACGGTCCATCTTGCCCGCGCCCATGTTCTGGGAGGTGTAGTTGGAGATGCCGTTGCCCAGCGTGGTGAAGGAAGTGATGACCATGTTGTTCAGCTTGACGGCTGCAGAGTAGCCTGCAATGACGCTGGCACCAAAGGTGTTGATGACGCTCTGCAGGATGATGTTGCCCACAGAGACGAAGCTCTGCTGCAGGATGCTGGGAATGGCCACCACGGCCACCTTGCCCAGCATGTTCCAGGAGAACAGCACCACCTTGTGAGTGGACTTGAAGGCACCGATGCGGCGGAACACCACCACCATGGCCAGCACGCAGCTCACACCCTGACACAGGAAGGTGGCCCATGCCACACCGGCTACGCCCATCTTGAGACCGGCCACGAACAGGATGTCCACGCCGATGTTGGATAGGGACGAGACTGCCAGAAAATAGAAGGGCGTTTTGCTGTCGCCCAGAGCGGAGAAGATGCCGGTGGCGATGTTGTAGAAGAACATGAAGGGCAGGCCCAGCACGTAGATATCCAGATACAGCGAAGAATCCGCAAGAATCTCCTCCGGGGTGTTGATGAGCTCCAGCAGGCTGTGGCAGCCCACAAGGCCGATCAGCATCAGCACGGCGCACAGCACGGCAGAGCCGATCAGGGAAGTGTAGACCGAAGTCTTCATCTCATCGTAGTCCCTTGCGCCAAAGTAGCGGGACACGATGACCGAGCAGCCAATGTTGCAGCCAAAGGCAAATGCAATGAAGATCAGGGTGATCTCGTAGCTGTTGCCCACAGCAGCCAGTGCATTCTCGCCGATGAACTTGCCTGCAACAAGGCTGTCGGCAATGTTGTACAGCTGCTGGAAGATGATGCTGCCGAACATGGGCAGGCAGAACTGCCATAAAACCTGTGACGGCTTGCCGACCGTCAGATCCTTATTCATATAGAAAATCCTCCTCTATCTACCATAAAAAACATATTAGAACCAAAAACAGTATAGAGTCGCCCTGACAAAAAGTAAAGAAAAATTTTAGCATATCTGCCATATGAAATTAACATGATAGGCATGATGCATCCCCGCTGCTGCCAGTGGGCAGACTGTAAAGACCAGCTGTTTCCTGCTTTGCCGGAATGTTCTGCCCCATCAGCTGCCGTTTTTTGCCCCTTAAAAAGTTTACATCCACAAACATGCGCATCGGCTCTTGCACCAGGCCGGAAAGCGTGGTAGGATACTATTGGTTAGTTAGACATAACTATCATAATTGGCCGTCACCCGTCTGCCCGCCCCGGGCAGCACAGGGATGGAAATGATATTCAGGAGGTTTTCAAGATGAACGATCTGAAAATTGAATCTGTTGTTGGCCGCGAAATCCTGGACTCCCGCGGCAACCCCACCGTGGAAGCGGAGATCACTCTGGCCGACGGCACTGTGGCACGCGGCTGCGCACCTTCCGGCGCATCCACTGGTGAGTTTGAAGCTCTGGAGCTGCGGGACGGCGACAAGGGCCGCTATCTGGGCAAGGGCGTGACCAAGGCTGTTGAGAACATCAACACCGTCATTGCTGATGCTGTTGTGGGCATGGATGCCTCCGACATCTACGCCATCGACGCTGCCATGATCAAGGCCGACGGCACCAAAGATAAATCCAATCTGGGCGCAAACGCCATTCTGGCCGTGTCCATTGCTGCCTGCCGTGCAGCCGCTGCTTCTCTGGATATGCCGCTGTACCGCTTTCTGGGCGGTGTGAACGGCAACCGCCTGCCCGTGCCCATGATGAACATTCTGAACGGCGGCGCACACGCCACCAACACCGTGGATACGCAGGAGTTCATGATCATGCCGGTCGGCGCACCTTCCTTCAAAGA
Organism: Faecalibacterium sp. BIOML-A4; assembly: GCF_009679665.1. NCBI lineage: Bacteria > Bacillati > Bacillota > Clostridia > Eubacteriales > Oscillospiraceae > Faecalibacterium > Faecalibacterium sp. BIOML-A4. The sequence continues at coordinate 68,109 of NZ_WKZG01000016.1, forward strand.
GGCGCTGCGCTGGTGCGCTGAGGTGTTCCATGCGCTGGCTTCCATCCTGAAGGCCAAGGGGCTGGCTACCTCCGTGGGCGATGAGGGCGGCTTTGCCCCCAACCTGTCCAGCGACGAGGAGACCATTGAGACCATTCTGGCCGCTATCGAAAAGGCCGGTTACGTGCCCGGCAAGGACTTCATGCTGGCTATGGATGCCGCGTCCTCCGAGTGGAAGAGCCCCAAGGGCAAGGGCTTCTACAAGCTGCCCAAGGCCGGCACCGAGTTCACCTCCAGCGAGCTGATCGCACACTGGAAGAGTCTGGTGGAAAAGTACCCCATCATCTCCATCGAGGACGGCCTGGATGAAGAGGACTGGGAAGGCTGGCAGGAGATGACCCGTGAGTTGGGCGGCAAGGTCCAGCTGGTGGGCGACGACCTCTTTGTGACCAACACCGAGCGTCTGGCCAAGGGCATCGGGCTGGGTGCAGGCAACGCGATCCTGATCAAGCTGAACCAGATCGGCTCTGTTTCCGAGACGCTGGAGGCCATCAAGATGGCCCACAAGGCCGGTTACACCGCCATCAGCTCTCACCGCTCCGGCGAGACCGAGGACACCACCATTGCCGATCTGGCCGTGGCTCTGAACACCTGCCAGATCAAGACCGGTGCTCCCGGCCGTACCGAGCGTGTTGCAAAGTACAACCAGCTGCTGCGCATTGAGGAGCAGCTGGGCGGCAGCGCCGTTTACCCCGGCATGGCAGCTTTCAACGTAAAGCGCTGAAGCTGTTGAAAACCAATTGATCTTCCGGCACCCGTACTGCTTTTGCAGCGGCACGGGTGCCGTTTTGTTTTCTCCCAATTTTTTCCTGCAATCCGCTGCTCTGCCCAGCCGTATTCAGTGCATGCCGGGCATTTTGGCCCGAAATTGCAAAAAAAGGAGCAAAACATTCATGTTATCTACTCTGATCTCTCTGTACAAGCTGCTGGGCACCGGCGAGTTTGTAAAAGTGCTGCTGATCCTGCTGAAGGGGCTTTTCGGCTGATGCAAAGCCGCCCTTCTCACTGCGGAAACGGGACTGCCTTACCGGCGGTCTCTTTTTTTGCCTTCTCACTTTACTTTCTTAAAAAAATATGCCATAATGAAACCAGTATTTTTCGGTTTAAAAGCCGTGCCCTGTACTGGGAAATCAGGGCCAGAATCCAACAGAAGAGGGGTTTTTTGTTATGAGCAAAACCATCATCCCGGCAAACTATACGCCCGCGCTGAACCTGTACGACACGCAGCGCGCCATTGGTACGGTCAAGCGTCTGTTTGCCGACACCCTGTGCGCCACACTGAACCTGTACCGCGTGTCTGCTCCGCTGTTTCTGGAAGCATCCACCGGTCTGAACGACGACCTGAACGGTGTCGAGCGCAAGGTCACCTTTGATATCAAGGAAAGCGGCATTGAGGCACAGGTGGTGCAGTCACTGGCAAAGTGGAAGCGCAAGGCCCTGAAGGACTACGATTTCCGTGTGGGCAAGGGCCTGTACTGCGATATGAACGCTATCCGCCGTGACGAAGATCTGGACAACCTGCACTCCATCTATGTGGACCAGTGGGACTGGGAAAAGGTGATCCGTCTGGAAGACCGCAACGAGGCTTACCTCAAGAGCGTGGTGCGCTCCATCGTGTCCGCTGTCTGCGCCACCGAGATGAACCTGCACGCCATGTTCCCCCAGCTGCAGGAGCTGCCGCTACACAGCCCCAACGTCACCTTCATCACCACGCAGGAGCTGGAGGACCAGTACCCGGACCTGACCCCAAAGGAGCGTGAGAACGCCTTTGTGAAGGAGCACGGCACCACCTTCCTGATGAAGATCGGCGCTCCGCTGAAGAGCGGTAAGCCCCATGACGGCCGTGCCCCCGACTATGACGACTGGGATCTGAACGGCGATCTGCTGTTCTGGAACGACCCGCTGCAGTGCAGCTATGAGCTGAGCAGCATGGGCATCCGCGTCAGCCCTGAAAGCATGGACAAGCAGCTGACCATGGCTGGCTGCGACGACCGCCGCGCCCTGCCCTTCCACAAGGCCGTACTGAACGGTGAGCTGCCTTACTCCATCGGCGGCGGCATCGGCCAGAGCCGCCTGTGCATGCTGCTACTGGGCAGCGCCCACATTGGCGAAGTGCAGGCCAGCGTCTGGGACGCAGCCACCCGCGAAGCCTGCGCCAAGGCAGGCATCCCGCTGCTGTAAGCAGGTTTTCCACACAAAGATTCAAAAGGCAGGATGCCACCCTCATGGTGGTACCCTGCCTTTGTTCGTTTTCTGCCTGTATCCGGGGAGAAATTGTTCGAGTCCTGTACCACCACAAAACAAAAAATCCCCAGACGAATGTCTGAGGATTTTTGTGGTGGAGAATTAGGAACTCGAACGCCAGCCCCCCTGCGTGGGCAGCAGCGTGCCGCTTGCGCCGGTGAGATCAGTATTCAGTTCCATACAGCGTCTCAGCTCCGGTATTCCGCAGGCAGCTGATCCATGGTCTGCCACTTGTCCATGGCTTCTTCCAGCTTCATGCCCTTAGCCACTGCATCGCGGCGGCAGGCGTTGACAGCCTGGATCTCCTTCATCTTGGCACCGGTCAGGGTGTAGCCCTTCATGGCGATGAGGGTAGCCGCCCATGCCACCATGGGGATGATGCAGAACAGCACGATGACCACCCAGTTCATGCCCGGGGTGTAGGGGTCATACTGGGTGGGCAGGCTCTGCAGGCCCACAAAGCTGACCGCAATGCCCACAACGGTAGCGGACAGGCTGGACACCAGCTTGTCCACCAGACTGAACAGGGTGCCCATGATGCCGGGGATATACTTGCCGCTGCGGTAGGTCTCGTAGTCGGAGCAGTCGGCCACCATGGGGATGGGCATATCGGCGGTGGCGTAGTAAGCACCGTAGCCGATGCCGAAGAAAGCGATGAACAGGATGGTGTACAGGTTGATGGAAAGGCCGTTCTCACCCAGAATGGACAGTGTGAAGGCATCGCCGCGGCCCCAGAGCAGCAGCAGCACCAGCACGCCCACATAGCACACCAGCGCCACGCTGACGTACTTCATCAGGCTGGCCTTCTGGCCCTCCTTCTGGCTGGTGCGGACGGTGAGCAGGAAGAAGGGCACGCTGAACACATAGCCCAGCACCATCATGGGCAGGTACAGGCCGTCGTAGTTGCCCATCATGCAGCCGTACAGCATGCACAGCACGGTGGTGTTGGTGGCGATGGAAAGCGCCAGCTTGCAGCCCGCACCGGCCACCATCAGCCGCTGCATGGGATCGTTGTTCTTGATGATCTGGATGTACTCGCTCACTTTGATCTTCTCGGTCTTTTCGCCGCCGATGCCAAAGTACTTGGGCTGATCCTTCTCCCAGATGCCGATGACAGCCAGCAGGGTGAGCAGGATGGAGATGACGATGCCCACCGGAGCCAGCGTGCGGAAGAACCCGGCGGAAGCGTAGCCGCCCTCATAGTTCTTGGCAAGGATGGGGGCAAAGAACTGCATGGCACCCATGCCCAGCAGGCTGCCCACCGTGTTGAAGATGGTAAACAGGGGGCGCTGCTTGGGGTCATTGGTCAGCACGGTCTGGCCGGAGCGGGTGCAGCTGGTCTGGAAGGTGTAGCCGATGACCCACACGGCATACAGGGCAACGAACGCAGCGTAGCGCAGCCCCATGGCACTGGCGGGGATGAGCGGGGTGAGGCAGTACAGCACCAGAATGCTTGCTGCCATGATGAGGTTGCCGATGACCATGAAGGGCCGGAACTTGCCGAACCTGCCGTTGGTGCGGTCCATGAGGGCACCAATGATGGGGTCGGTGACGGCATCGAACAGGCGCATGCCGGTGACCATCACCGAAGCAAACAGCATGCTCAGGGCCAGCACCTTGCTGCCGAAGGTCGCGATGTAGGAAAGCACCAGCACATAGTACACGTTGGTCGCGCCGTTGTTCAGCGGAAACAGCACCAGCTGGTAGGTTTTGGCGCGGTTCACACTCGACGCCGTTGTTTTTTGTTCGCCCATTGCGGTCTCTCCTTTTGTCTTTGATAAAAAGCGGCAGCCCGCCCCGCCTTCGGGGCAGGCTGCCGTAACATTGGGTCAGGGATCGTGCAGACCGGAATTACTTCTGGTCAACAGCAGGAGCGGTGTCTGCCAGCTCCTTCTTGCGCTTGAGGGCCTTGCTCAGCTGCCATGCGCACAGCACGGTCAGCACAGCCAGCACGGCGATCAGTGCATAGATCGCAGTCTGCCACCAGGGCAGCACGGTCTTGAGCGTATCGCTTGCAGACCAGCCGTTCATGGCGTTGGAGTTGACCACGGTGTACAGGATGTGATGCATTGCATTGCGCATCTGGGTCACGATGTAGGCATCGTTCTCGTAGTTAGCAGCCTTGGTGGTGTGGATCTTGGGCATCGGGCTGTCCCAGATGTCGGAACCGGCGATCAGGCCGTCCACCAGATCCATGTACTGGCTGGAGCCGGAGAAGTCGGTGATGCACATGCCGCGCATGCCCAGCTCCTCACGCAGGAAGCCGTTCAGCAGGTTGGAGTTGGCACCGCACCAGGTTGCGCCCCAGCGGTTGAAGCCGGTCATCACGCACCATGCGCCGCCATCCGTGATGGCCTTATCGGCCACTTCCAGATAGATCTCGCGGGCGGTCTGCTCGTTCAGCCAGGTGTTGACACCACGGCGGCTGGTCTCGGAGTCGTTCAGGGCAACGTGCTTCAGGTAGACATACACGCCCTTGGACTGGATGCCCTGCACCTCGGCAGCGCAGATGGTGCCGGCCACAAAGGGATCCTCGGCGTAGTACTCGAAGTTACGGCCGGAGTAGGCGGTACGGTGCATGTTGATGCCGGGGCCGTACAGACCGGAGTAACCCATGGCAAGGCAGTCCTCACCGATGCACTTGCCCACTTCGTTGATCAGGTCCACATTGAAGGTGGCAGCCATGACATCCTCGGAGGTGTAGCACATGGCGGATGCACCGCCGGTCAGGGCAGCGGTCAGGCCCTGCGGGCCGTTCTCGTCCTTGGTAGCGGTCTTGCCGATGGAGGCAGCCGCTGCAGTGTTGTGGAAGCCCAGAGTGATGGTGTTGACCATCTCATCGAAGGTCAGCTGATCCAGCAGGGTCTCCCATTGGGGATCGTCGAAGTCCTTGCCGATCATGGAAGCGAGGGTCAGGCCGTTCTTGGCACCCAGAGTGGGCATCTCGACGCTGTCGGCCTCGGTGCCGTCGTACTGGGTAAAGGCCAGATCTGCAGCCAGCGTTTCGTTGGCGGTCAGGGCTGCAGGCTGGGTGGGAACCGTGCCGGTCCAGTCGGAGCGGCTCATCCAGGTCACGCTGCCGGGAGCATCGCTGCTCTTGTTGGGGTCGGACTCATCGAACAGGTTGGTGATGGCAGTGCCGTTGGCGCTGGCTGCATAGGTGGTGGCATCCAGTGCCTCGTTGGTCCACTTCCAGACCAGAGAAGTATCGCCGTCCTCGGTCATGCGGCCATTGGTGCCGGCCACGGTGTAGCCCTTGGCAGCAAGGATGTTATTGACGGCGTTGTGAGAATCGGTAGCAGCGGTGAAGTAGTAGTCACCGGCATCCAGAATGTAGGTCTTGGCGTTGTTTGCGTCGTAGGTGCGCAGCTCGCTCTTCTTCACGGTGATGGTCACATCCTCGGAAGCGCCGGGAGCCAGCACATCGGTCTTGGCAAAGCCGCACAGCTCTGCAGCGGCCTTCTCGATGCCGTTTGCCTTGTCGTAGTCGGTGTAGGGAGACTGGAAGTAGACCTGCACGGTCTCCTTGCCGGAATAGGTCTTGCCGGTGTTGGTGACCTTCAGGGTGACGGTGAAGGCGTCGTCAGACTCGGTCACATTGAAGTTGCTGTAAGCGAAGGTGGTGTAGCTGTCGCCGTAGCCGAAGGGATAGGCAACGGTGGTGGCCCAGTCATAGTCACCTGCCTTGGCAGTGCCCATGACCACATCCTCGTAACGGGTCTCGAAGTAGCGGTAGCCCAGATAGATGCCTTCCTGATAGACGCTGTACATGCCCTGCACATCCGCACCCTCGGTCAGCAGATTGTACTCTGCTGCGTTGGGGTAAGCCTGGGTGTAGAAGTTGTACATGGCGGGGTTTGCCAGATTGTCGTACAGGTAGGTGTCCACCAGAGAGCCGGAGGGGGTCACAGTGCCGGCGAGCAGCTGGCCCACACCGTTGATGCCGGTCTGGCCCACATCACCGATCCACATGGCGGCATCAATGCCGTAGTCCTCGCCGCAGATGGCAGGGTTGAGGAAGTCCATTTCCAGTGCGTTGGAGCTGTTGATCAGGACGACGATGGACTTGAAGGTGCCGTTGTCCTTCAGTGCCTTCAGGTTCTTCAGCAGCTCGATCTCTTCAGCAGACAGCTCCAGATAGTTGCCGCTGCCCTCGGAACCGGAGATCCAGCTGTCGTTGGTGCCGTTGGTGCCGCTGGGCAGGTCTGCACCCTCACCGCCGGAGCGGGAGAACACCACGATGGCAGCATCGCCGTACTCGGCAAAGCTGCTCTCGGCGCTGGACAGTGCGCTCCACGGAGCTTCATTGACAGCGTACTGGGTGTTTGCTTCCAGCGTATCCGAGATGGAAGCCGGGGTAACGCGGCTGTAATTCGTCATCATGCTGTCGGACTTGTACAGATCCCACAGCGTCTGGTTGACCTGAATGCCCTGAGCTTCCAGTGCTTCCTTCAGGTTGGGGGCCTTGCTGGTATCCACGGAACCGGAGCCGGTGCCGCCGTACATCAGGTCCACAGAGCCATGGCCGAACAGGCTGACCTTGGCGCTGCCTGCCAGCGGCAGGGCAGCGTTGTCATTCTTCAGCAGGGCAGCGCCCTCGGCCTCAACGGTGGCGCACAGCTCTGCTTCGTAAGCCTCGCGCTCTTCGTCGGAAGTAAAGCCCGCTTTGAAGTATTCGGTATCTTCCGTAGTGTCGCCCTTGATGATCTTATAGGTCGATGCATTCAGAGCAACGTTCAGGGTGGTGGCGTACTGATTTGCGATCATGTTGCCCACGATGGCGGCGATGGTCAGGATCGCCGTCAGTGCAGTGAGTACCGACCACAAACGTACTTTGGGTTTCTTGGTATTCATTGGTTCTCCTCCTTTTCATGTATAACAACCGCCAGACAGCGGAATGTCCTTGTTTATACCCAGTTCGCACTCTTGGACTTGGTTTTCACCAGCTTGTAGCTGGGGTTCGGCTCTGCCACACTGCGGAAGGATGCGGTGTCGATGCAGTCGCCTGCAACCGCCTTCAGCTCCACCTTGCCATGCAGCGGCACGCGGAACCTGAAGATGTGCTCGCCGGTCTGCTCTGCCAGCTTTTTGCCGTCCGCATACAGGGCGACGGAGTTCTGGTTGGAGTAGACCTTGACCTCGATCTCCTTCTCGGTGCGGTCGGTGAACCGCTTGGAGCAGATGTGGACGAAGTTTTCCTCACTCCACCATGCTTTATAGAGGTAGAAGCTGTCCTTTTTGGTCTTTCGGTCAAAGGTGACAAGACCCTTGTGGTTCATGCCCGGCTCGCCGCCCTGATCCCGGGCATCGGCTGCAAAATCGAACATGTTCCACACATGGGTCGCCCACAGCCACGGGTGGCGATCAAAGCACTTCAGCATATACTCGTGGTACTTGGCCTGATATTCCTCGGTGTGGTCGCCCCGGCGGGGGTGGGCACTGTGGAGGTTGGGCATGCCCTCGGCACCGTACTCGGAAAAGCCCAGCGGACGGTTGGGGTATACCAGATGGAAAAAGTCTATCCACAGGTCATTCAGGAACAGCCCCGGCACATACCAGCCCAGATACAGGTTCCAGCTGACCAGATCGGTGATGTGTGCCACCGGGTTGAAGGGGCCGCACATGGCGTAGCAGGCCAGCGTGGTCAGGCGGGTGGAATCCATCTTGTGGCACAGTTCGTTGAGCACCCGATGGTTGTCCAGCATATCCGCCTTGTCCTTGGTGGAAATAGTGATCTCGTTGGACACACCCCAGCAGACGATGGAGGGGTGGTTGTAGTTCTGGTGGATGAGCTCCTTCATCTGGCTGATGGTATTTTCCCGGCCATTGGGCAGATGCTCGGAAATGTAGGGAATCTCTGCCCAGACCACCATGCCGTACTGGTCGCACAGGTCGTAGAAATACTGGTCGTGCTGGTAGTGCGCCAGCCGGACGGTGTTTGCACCCAGCTCCCGGATCAGCGCCATGTCCTCATCATGCATCTCCCGGGTGATGGCGTTGCCCAGACCCTTGCGGTCCTGATGGCGGGACACACCGTGAAGGGGATAGGGCCTGCCGTTGAGGAAAAAGCCCTTCTTTGGGTCTACAGAGAAGCTGCGCAGGCCCACCTTGGTGGTCACTTCATCCACCGGCTTGCCGTCCTGCAGCAAACGAACCACACAGGTGTACAGGTAGGGGTCCTTCACGCCGTTCCACAGGTGGGGAGCATCCAGATGGAGGAAAGTATTTTCGCCTTCGCCCTTTGCAGCGGTGCGGCCCTCAGCATCCAGCAGCTCCACCGTCACGGTGCCGCTGCCTTCCACCAGCGTTTCCACCCGGATGTCGGCGCTGTTCTCCTGCAGGGCCGGGGTGATCTTCACGCCGGTATCGCCAAAATGTCCCAGCGCAATGTGGTTTTTGTTCACCACCAGCAGGCTCACATCCCGGTAGATGCCGCCGTAGAAGGTGAAGTCTGCTTTCTGGGGGTAAACGCGGTCGTTGACGCTGTTGTCCACCCGCACCGTGAGCTGGTTCTCTGCCTGCAGCAGCTCCGTGACCTCTGCCCGGAAGGTGGAGTAGCCGCCGTCATGGGTGCAGAGCTGCTGACCGTTCAGCAGCACGGCGGCGCTGGCGTTGACGCCCTCAAATTGCAGCCATACCTGCTGCTGTGCCGGGTCGTACACCGGTGCTGCAAAGCGGGTGCAGTAGGTGCAGCAGCCCCGCCAGTAATCGTTGCCGCCGTCCTGACCGTCCCTGGCGTTCCATGTATGGGGCAGCTCTACGGCGGTGGTAACGCCGTTCGGGCCGGTAAACTGCCAGTCCTTCATGAGCTTTGCAATACTACGCATCCGATTCCTCCTGTTTTTGCTGTGGTACAGTGATTTTTTTCGTTTTTTTGCTCTTTGTCATTATTTTATCAGAGTGGCCGTATTTCGCAAGATGCGTGCGAAAATCGGTCGTTTTGCGTGCGCATTCGGTTTTGGACTGCCAAATGTAAACTGATATATTTGTAAGTTTTTCACAAGCAGATGTATCCAACAAGTCGCAAAAAGAAAACCGCCGCAGTCCTTCCGTTTCCGGAACTTCTGCGGCGGCTGCCGTTTTCTTAACTTATTTTTGCAGCGGAAAGATGATCTTTTCCGCAAAAAACTCGCCCTGCTCTTCCAAGGTCAAAGTACCTTTGTACTTCTGCACGATGCGCCGGATCACCTTCAGCTCGTATTGTGCAGAGCGGCTTGCCTGCTGTTCCGGCGGGCGCAGCGGGCTGATGATGTTCACCACCACAAAACCCTGCCGCACACAGACCAGCAGATCGATGACCCTGCACTCCGGCCGGGAGACCTGCACGGCGCTTTCCACGGCGTGATCCAGCGCATTGGCAAACAATGCGTACAGATCCCCCGCTTCAAAAAAGCCCAGACAGCTGCCGTTTGCCACGGCATTCAGCTGGATGCCCCGGGACTCGCACAGCAGGCTCTTCTCGGTCAGCACCACATCCAGCACCTCGTTGCCGGTGTTGCGGTTCGCGTCATACAGGCGGGCTGCGCGCTCGGCCTCATCAATGCGCTCCTGTGGTACCTCTTCGGGCGACAGCTTGCGGAGATTGGCGATCTGCACCTTCAGCTCATGGCAGCGCTTGTTGATGATCTGCACGTTCTGCCGGGCCACCTGATACTGCTGACGCTGACGCTCGTACAGCAGATTCAGTTCACTCATCTCTTTTTCCATGGCAGACTTCTTGAACAGCTCACTCTGAAAATACAGCAGGGTGATAAAATAGAACTGCCCGATCAGAATGGTAACGGTAAGACTCAGCGGAGTCTGTTCGGCGCGGGCATTGTCCAGCACGGCGGCCTGCACCATGAACAGGATGCCAATGAAGAACGCGCTGAACAGCTGCCGAGGCCCGATGTTGTATTCTCCTTTATAAGGAAGCTGCCGTGCCAGCAGGATGTACACCGCCGCAAAGAATACCGCCCCGGACAGCAGCTGTACCAGAACCGCCCAAGGGGAAGCCATATTCAGCGGGTGTCCATACCGGGTAAACTGCAGCTCCAGAAAGCACCAGCTCTCGTAAGCGCACTGCGCGATGAGCAGGCTCCATACTGCGCAGTACAGGGCACCTTTTTTATTGATATCCGTACACAGATAGATCATCCCGCCCAGCAGCGCAAAAAAGGAGATGTAAAGCACCAGCAGCAGGAGCTGCTGCTGCCACAGTGTTGTGGACTGTGCCAGAGGGTCCAGCAGCTGCGCCAGCAAAAGCAGCGGGAGCAGCATCCCGCAGGCGCGCGCCCAGAAATGGGTGCGATGCCGCAAAGGCAGACAAAAGACCAGCGCCGCGCCCCAGCGCAGCAGCGCCCGGAGCAGGCTGTTCAGCAGCGATGTGGTCACAGCACACCTCCCATGTAGGACGCTACTGCGGTAAGAAAGGCCGTGCGCTGCCGTCGGCTGATCTCCAGCCGGTCGTTTTTCACAAGGGCAAAGTCGTTTTCAATGCCCTTGACGTAGGCCAGATTGACCAGATAGCATTGGTTGCAGCGGACAAAATGATACTCGGCAAGCTGCTTTTCGGCACTTTGCAGGCTGGCGCGTGCCGCGAACTCGCCTTTAGAGGTGTGGTAGTACAGCATCCGGCTGTGGGTCTCCAGATAATAGATATCAGCGGTGTCCAGCAGCTGGATGCCGCCGCCCGCCAGCTGCAGCACCACCTGCCCGCCTCTGCGCCGCTGCACCCGCTGGATGGCGCGGGAAAGCTTGGTGCAGAACTGATAATAGTTCACCGGCTTCAGCACATAATCCAGTGCATCCACCTCGTAGCCCCGGATGGCATACTGTGCCATGTTGGTCACAAAGACCAGCACCACATCCGCATCCACGGCCCGGATGGCTTCGGCCGCTCCAAAACCGTCCAGCCGTGGCATCTCCACGTCCATAAAAATAATGTCGAACCCCGGCGTATAGTGCTCTGCGATCTCGGCACCGTCTGTGATGAGACTGATCTCCACCTGCAGGCCCTGCTCCTGCGCATATTGCCGGACGAACCGGTTCAGGCTTTCCCGTGTTTCTTCCTGATCCTCTACGATCGCAATTTTGAACATCCTGCACCCACCTTCTCACTGCGTCTGATCGCCGTATGGCTCTTTTTATTGAAACACACTTTTCTATGAAATGCAATGGAAAACCTTGTGGGGAAAACAGGTGCGGTTCTCGTCCTGCTCTGACGTGGGTTAGTGGATGGCGCAACAAAAAAGCCCCAGACAACCGTCTGAGGACTTTTGTGACAGAGCATTGCCAAGGGCAGGCAAACCTGGATTTATTCTAGATACTGCGGCAGATTCCACGCACCTCGCAGCACACGGTGGACCTCCACAGTCTTTATTTCATCGTTGACGCGGTAAAATACAAGATACTGGTCAACGACCATCCTACGGTAAGCAGGGTCGAGGCGGTAGATCTCGCACATTTTCGGGGTATCGCCCAATTTTGTGATCTTCTCCCGCAGCTCTTTCAGTACGCGGCTAGCTGTTTTAGGGTAAAAGCCAGACAGATATCGGGCGATATCGTTCAGGTCCTGTACAGCAAGGGGCAGATATTTGATTTTATACGTCATACTGCTTGCCCAGCGTCTCCCATACGCTTTCGTGGTCTGCCCATTGCGTGTCGGGGTCAGCCGCCTGCTGCTTTGCCTTGGCAAGTGCCTCGGCAACATACCGCTGGTGCAAGAACTCCTCGTACTTGGCGTAGTCCTCAATGTTGATGAGAACTGATTCCCCACGGCCATGATTCGTGATAATCACATGGTCGTGGTCTTTGAGCATTTCCGAAATTTCGGCGTAATGGTTGCGCAGATCCCGGGAAGGGCGAACGAACGTCTGCATCATACGGGGCACCTCCTGTCAGGAATATTGTATCACAAAATGACTACGGACGCAAGGCTGATGATTCTTGTTAGGGCGTGCGGAGCCCCAAACCCTGCTAAGAACGAGTACGGCAAACTGGAATTGACCGAGCTAATAGTTACCGTTTTCTAACACTCCATTCATCATCTTGAGCTTTTCTTTCAGCATAGTAACCGCAAGGCATATCCTTTAGAATACCAACAGAATTATCTAAGTCGAATACTGATTTTAAGGATACTAACTTTGCTTCGTCTGTTTCATGTGCTTTTCCACATAGAAATTGCCACATTCCATCATCTTCATCATGTGATACATATAAAATAGGTTCTCCATTCTCTAATATGTGGCAACAGGTTATTGTAGCTGTATTTGGTGCGTCATAAAATGGGAATTTCATATTTAACACTCCTTCAAATTCCGAGTTGTCGAACTGAGCCGAGTATACCACGCCTTGTTAAGAATATCAAAAGGCAGGATATCGCCCTCATGGTGATACCCTGCCTTTGCTTGTCCCGGTTCTCGTCCTGTACCGCCACCACGAAAAAAATCCTCAGACCGAATGATCTGGCGGCATCTTTCTTGGTAGACATTCCTATGCGTTGGGAACCGCGCACTAATCAAAGCCCCACTGGGGTGTTTGTTGCCCCGCCTGCGGCGTGGCCGCCCTGTTCGAGTCCTGTACCGTCCGGCTCCGACGTGGGTTAGTGGATGACGCAACAAAAAAGCCCCTGACCAAAGTCAGAGGCTCTTGTTTTGGTGGAGCATTGTCCACAGCACTCGAACCCAACACTTCCTCACGGGTGACCGTTTTGGCATCATCCGTGAAGTTGAAATTGAGTACGACCCGGTCATCAAAGACGTAGACCGAGTTGACAAAGGTATCAATGATCTGCCGCTGGTGTTCCGTGCTGCCCACGTCACCCTTGCGGAATTTTTCAAGCCAGAACCGAATCCACTCACGGGTCAGGACGGGCTTTTTCAGCTCTTCCTCCAGAATGCTGGTGTTCAGGGCTTCTTTCCGGGCTTCCAGTTCGTCCAGCCGCTGCTTGGTGGTCGGGGTCAGGATGCCCTGTTCAATGGCTTCCAGAAGGTTTGCCAGCCGTTTCTCCGTGTCCCGGAGCTGCTCTTTCAGGACAGGCAGCCGGGTGTTCTCCTTCTGCTGGGCTTCCATGACCAAATCTATCAGCCGTTCGATGATTTCATCGCTGAAAATCACCTTAATGGCGGTATCCACCACGAACCGTTCCAGCGGCTCCTTGCGGATGGCTTTCAGGTCGCAGTGCGCCTTGCCGTGGCGTTTGGCGTTGCCGCACTTGTAGTAATAGTAGGTGTTTCCCATGTGGCTGGTGNCTTGGCATCGTCCGTGAAGTTGAAGTTGAGTACGACCCGGTCATCAAAGACGTAGACCGAGTTGACAAAGGTATCAATGATCTGCCGCTGGTGTTCCGTGCTGCCCACGTCACCCTTGCGGAATTTTTCAAGCCAGAACCGAATCCACTCACGGGTCAAGACGGGCTTTTTCAGCTCTTCTTCCAGAATGCTGGTGTTCAGAGCTTCTTTCCTGGCTTCCAGCTCGTCCAAACGCTGCTTGGTGGTCGGGGTCAGGATGCCCTGTTCAATGGCTTCCAGAAGGTTTGCCAGCCGCTTCTCTGTGTCCCTGAGCTGGTCTTTCAGGACAGGCAGCCGGGTGTTCTCCTTCTGCTGGGCTTCCATGACCAAATCTATCAGCCGTTCGATGATTTCATCGCTGAAAATCACCTTAATGGCGGTATCCACCACGAACCGTTCCAGCGGCTCCTTGCGGATGGCTTTCAGGTCGCAATGCGCCTTGCCGTGGCGTTTGGCGTTGCCGCACTTGTAATAATAGTAGGTGTTCCCCATGTGGCTGGTGCCGCTTTCGCCGCCCATCAGGGTGCCGCACTTGCCACAGAACAGCTTGGTGGTCAGCAGATAGCTCACATCCTCTTTTGCAGGCCGACCGTGGGCGATCCTGTTTTGCTCGAAACGCTGCTGCACCCGGTCGAACAAGTCCTGATCAACAATAGCCGGGATGCCGCCCGGCGTCACAATGTCCTTGTATCGGTATTCGCCGATGTAGCGGCGGTTGCGGAAGATCTGGAAGAAGCTGTTCTTCACGAACGGCTTCCCGGTGCGGGTACGCAGACCGCGCTCGTTCAGGGATGCTGCAATCTTCTCGGCCGGTTCGCCGTCGGCATACCGTCTGAAGATCTCCTGCACGATGGGAGCCGTCTCCGGGTCGATATGGTACAGCCTGTCCTCCTTGCCAATGGTGAAGCCCAGCGGCACCATACCGCCGTTGTACTTGCACTGGAGGGCGTTTTCGCGCTCACCGCGCGCCACTTTCAGGGCGAGCTCGGCGGAATAGTATTCCGCCATGCCAATCAGCATACTTTCCACCATAATTCCTTCAGGTCCCTGCGAGATGGGTTCCATGACAGACACCAGATGGACACCGTTCTTTTCCAGCTGGTACTTGTAGTTCACGGCATCGAACCGATTCCGTGCAAAGCGGTCGAGCTTCCAGACCAGAACCACATCGAAGATTTTCTTCGCGCTGTCCTTTATCATCCGCTGGAAGTCCGGGCGGTCATCCGTTTTGGCAGAGTAGGCACGGTCAATGTAGGTGCCGACCACAGTGATGCCGTTCTTCTCGGCGTAGTCCTTGCAGTCGCGCAGCTGTCCTTCAATGGACGCTTCTCGCTGGCTGTCGGATGAATAGCGGGCGTAGATCACGGCGGTCATGGTTGCACCTCCTTGGCAGCGTGTTCGGGTTGCCTTTATAGTATCGGGTCAAGCGCAGCTTNCCCTGCGAGATGGGTTCCATGGCAGACACCAGATGGACACCGTTCTTTTCCAGCTGGTACTTGTAGTTCACGGCATCGTAGCGGTTCCGGGCAAAGCGGTCCAGTTTCCAGACCAGAACCACATCGAAGATTTTCTTTCCGCTATCCTTGATCATCCGCTGAAAGTCTGGGCGATCATCCGTTTTGGCAGAGTAGGCACGGTCAATGTAGGTGCCGACCACGGTGATGCCGTTCTTCTCGGCGTAGTCCTTACAGTCGCGCAGCTGTCCCTCAATGGACGCTTCGCGCTGGCTGTCGGATGAATAGCGGGCGTAGATTACGGCGGTCATGGTTGCACCTCCTTGGCAGCGTGTTCGGGTTGCCTTTATAGTATCGGGTCAAGCGCAGCTTGTCAACAATCTGCGAGCAGATTGAAATGTGAAAATTGCGAAACGCAGCGAAAAAGGTGAGAGCAAGAACCGTCCCGTGGCCACAAATTTTCAATTCTTGAAAATTCTTGCCCCTTTGGGACAGCTTCTTGTTGGGGCGTGCCTGCCCCAAACCCTGCTTCTTACTATTTGGAAATCACACAATTATGCACCACTGGGTCCACGAGAACTGACGCTCATCGGAGGTATAGAACTATAAAAAGATTGGCCATTCACAGTGTTTTGAGTCAACCCAATCAAATCAATCAACTGGCTCTCGTTATAGCTCTCTTGACAGTTATCCAGCACAGCACATTGGCAGCTATATACACCACTATCGTTAGAGACAACTCCCCACCATTCAAGGTCTGCCAAAAGTTTTCCAATCTTCTTGCGGTCAAAGCGTATTTCTTTTTCCAAAAGGGACGAGTAAATTTGTGGAGCAGACATCGGTTTTTGCTTTAATAGGAGAGCTAATGCCAATTCCTGTCCATGCAAACGGTGAAGCAAAAGACCTCTGCGAACCCAAATGTTCGACGTTTTTTTCATAGCAAATACCTCCTTTTTTAGATAGCTCGTTCACTTAAAATACGATTGATGTCCATTTGAAATTGCGCTCGTTCACAATTGTTATGTTGACTTGAGTATATCATATTACACAATAAAAGACTACTGTTATATATCAGACCCTGCCCTTTTTCCTGCGTACGTGCGTACCGACCATGTACGGACGTACGCAGCGATTAGTCCGAAAAGCGCAATATAGGGAAATACAAAGCAAAAAGGCAGGGCACCACCGCCATGGTGATACCCTGCCTTTACTTGCTCCTGCTTACCGTTCTACGTACTCCCTCCGCAGAACTTCCTGTAAACAAAAAACGTACCCGAACCCTTTTTCATAAAGAATCGGGTTCGAGTACGAACTGTATGGTGGACGGTACAGGACTCGAACCTGTGACCTCCTGCACGTCAAGCAGATGCTCTACCAGCTGAGCTAACCGTCCATAAGTCATATCGACTTGAATAGTTTACCACAGCCTGTGCAAAAAAGCAATACTTTTCTGTGATTTTTTATTTTTCCGCCTTCAGCGACCTGCGGACGATATCGTACAGCACCGGCTTCATGGCTTCAATATCATCGGGTTTGCCCTCCAGCACGCTGGAATAGCACACTGACATGCACATGCTGCCCAGTGCCGTGATGCGTTGGTAGATCTCCCGCTCAGTGCGGCCGGCCATTTCCGGGCTGGTCAGCACCACATTCAGCAGCTTGCGCATCAGCGGCTCGGCTTCGCGGCTGGCCTCGATCTGATCCAGCCCCGGCCATATGAAGTTGTGCTCCAGAAACTTGAGCACCAGCGTATCCTTCCGCAGTGCTTCGATGATGTGGTCGATCACCGCCACCATCTTGTCCGGGAAGTTTTCGAGCTCTGTCTGCTTTTCCACCGCTTCGCACGCGTCGCTCAGCAGCTGGTAGCTCACCCGGCCCAGCAGCGCCTGCATCACCGCACCCTTATCCTGAAAATACAGGTAAAAGGTGCCCTTGGCCACCTTGGCCCGGCTGGTGATGTCCTCTACGCTGGTTTTTGCGGCACCTCGCTCCAGAAACAGATCATAGGCTGCCTCCAGCAGTGCCCGGCGCTTCTCCTGCTTTTTGCCCTCCACGGTACCCATATTCCCTGACGATTCCTCTTTTCCGCTCGGTTTCATTCGCTCATTTGTGTTGTCTCAATCATTTTAGCAGTCCTTTTCCGATAGTGCAAGTCAAAAAAGCTATACAATTTCAGGCAGTTGATAAGAAAACTGACTTCTGGTCATTTTTGTACTTGACACCCGGTTTGTCATGGTTATAATAGTGTTTGCTTGGAAATGACCACCGGTCATTTTACTAAGATTTTTAACCATTTTCTATGGAGGGTTCTCATGAAAAAGATCGCACAGGGCATTGTGCGGCTGCGCAAGCTGATCCTGACAGTAGCATTCCTGCTGTTGATCCCTTCCGCAATCGGCGCAATTGCTACCCGCATCAACTATGACATCCTCACCTACCTGCCGCAGGATCTGGACTCCATGATCGGCGAGGTAGCCCTTGAGGACGATTTCCATCTGGCCTCCACCGGTATGATCACGGTAGAAGGCTTACCCACAAACGAACTGATCGCCATGAAGAAGGACATCGAGGCTGTTCCCGGCGTGACCCAGACCTTCTGGCTCAGCGATGTGATCGACCCCAGCATCCCCACCGAGATGCTGCCCGCCGATGTACAGCAGTTCATGTTCGGCAAAAACGATTCCACCATGCTGATCGTCCGCTTTGACGCCCCCAGCGCCAGCGACGAGACCATGGAAGCCGTCGCTCAGATCGAAAAGCTGCTGCGCAAGGACTGCTTCTTCGGCGGTATGAGCGTTATCCTGCAGGACACCAAGGCACTGGTCAATCAGGAAATGCCCATGTACATCCTGATCGCCGTGGGTGCCAGCCTTCTGGTGCTGTTCCTTTCGCTGGAAAGCACCATCACCCCGCTGCTGTTCATGCTGGGTCTTTTGTTCCCCATTGCGTACAACTTCGGCACCAACATCTTTCTGGGCCAGATCAGCTACATCACCGAAGCACTGGCCACCGTGCTGCAGCTGGGTGTTACGATGGACTTCTCCATCTTCCTGCTGCACCGCTATCAGGAAGAAAAGGAGCTGCGCTCTTCCAACGAGGAGGCCATGACCAGCGCCATCTGCAAGACCATGACCTCCATCTCCGCTTCCAGCCTGACCACCATTGCAGGCTTCCTGGCACTGTGTGCCATGCGTCTGACGCTGGGCCGCGATATCGGCCTTGTCATGGCAAAGGGCGTTGCCCTCGGCGTTATCTGCACCGTGGTCATCCTGCCCTCCCTGATCCTTACCTTTGATAAATGGGTGGAAAAGTACAAGCACCGCACCGTGATCCCCAAGCTGAAAAAGCTCAGCTACTTTGTTTCCAATCACTCGGTGCCCATCGTGGTTATCTTTATCCTCATCCTCATCCCCTTTGCCATCGCACAGAACAAGACCGAGGTCTACTACACTCTGTTCGACTCCCTGCCGCAGGACCTGACCGGCATCGTGGGCACCAACAAGCTGGGCGAGGACTTCGGCATGACCACCAGCCACTTTATTCTGGTGCATGACGACCTGACCGCCACCGAGGTGAGCGACCTGTGTGATGAACTCAAGGATGTGGACGGCATTACGCAGGTGGTGAGTCTGGATTCCATCACCGGCCCGGGCTTCCAGACCGAGCTGCTGCCCGACAGCATCATGGAGATCCTGCAGTCCGGCGGCTACAAGCTGATCCTTGCCAACAGCTCCTATAAGACCGGCACGGATGCCATCAACAACCAGCTGGACGAGATGATTTCCCTCATCAAGACCGTTGACCCCGAGGGCGTCATCACCGGTGAGGGTGCCATGACCAAGGACCTGATCGAAGTGGCAGATGTGGACTTCAAGAACGTCAACGTCTGGTCCATCATGGCCGTTCTGGTCATCATCGCCGTTTCCTTCAAGAGCATTTCCATCCCGGCGCTGCTGGTGGCCAGCATTGAAGCCGCCATCGCCATCAACATGGGCATCCCGTACTTCACCGGTACGCAGCTGCCCTTCATTGCAAGCATCGTCATCGGCACCATCCAGCTGGGTGCTACCGTGGACTACTCCATCCTGATGACCACCCGTTACCACGAGGAGCGCGCCTTTGGCCGCACCCCGAAGGAAGCCGCCCAGCAGTCGCTGGAGCACTGCAGCCAGTCCATCCTGACCAGCGGCCTGACCTTCTTTGCCGCCACCGTCGGTGTGGCTGCCATCAGTAAGATGGAGCTGCTGAAGAGCATCTGCCTGCTGATCTCCCGCGGCGCACTGATCAGCATGGTGGTCATTCTGGTGATGCTGCCCGCAGCCCTGATGCTGTGCGACTGGATCATCCGTCACACCACCCTCAAGTGGATGGTACCCGAATCCGCCAACGCCAAGAAGTCTGAAAAGGAGTAATTACGTTATGAAAAAATCGCTTCGTTTCGCCAGTGCGGCGCTGGCTCTCACCCTCGCCGCAGGCTGCGCAATGCCCGCATTTGCAGCTGGTAAGAGCAGCTTTTCCAAATCCGAGACCGTCTATGCTGTGATGAACGGCGACGGCTCCATCAAGAGCACCACCGTCAGCGAGCACCTGTACAGCGCCTCCGGCCTTGCAAACGTCACCGACAAGACCACCCTGACCGACATCCAGAACACTGAGAGCGATGCCGAGTTCACCCAGAACGGGGAAGAGCTGGTGTGGAACACCAACGACACCGATGTTTACTACAAGGGCAATACCGACAAGGCCCTGCCCATCGATGTGAAGGTGACCTACGCTCTGGACGGGCAGGAAGCCGCCCTTGAGGACATCATTGGCAAGAGCGGCCACCTGACTGTGACCGTCAACCTGAAGAACAACGAGACCGGCACCGTGAACGTGAACGGCAAGGACCGCACCATCGTCACTCCGCTGATCACCGCTGTGGGCGTCATTCTGGGCGGGGATGCTTCCAACGTGACCGCAGAACACGGTATGATCGAAAGCGCCGCCAAAAGCAGCGTTGCCGCCTTTGTTACCCTGCCGGGCGTGAAGGATTCCCTGTCCGGCCTGCTGCCCGATGAGGTGAACAGCATCGAAGACTATCTGCAGGACACCGTGACTGTGGAAGCCGATGTGGAAGGCTTTACCTGCCCGCAGGTCATGGTGGCCTGCGCTACCAGCACGGCCGCTCTGGGTACGAGCAACGTGTTCGACCTGAGCAGCATCAACGACCTGACCGATGGCATCAACCAGCTGAACGATGCCATGAGCCAGCTCATGGACGGCGCTTCCCAGCTGGTGGACGGCACCTCTCAGCTGGCAGGCGGTGTTCTGGCCCTGCTGGACGGTGCCAACACCCTGAACAACGGCGCTGCCGCTCTGGACGACGGCCTTGGCCAGCTGACCAACGGTCTGGACACCCTGAGCGCCAACAATGCAGCACTGAACGCCGGTGCGCAGCAGGTGGCGGACGGTGTGCTGGCTTCTGCCAACAAGACCCTGAAGGAAGGCGGCCTGATCGACGAGGACATGACATGGTCGAACTACGAGGCTGTGATCGACAACATCCTCACCATGAACGATAAGACCCTTGCTGCCGGACGCCGCAAGATCGTGCGCACCGTGTGGGAGCAGGAACCCAGCTTCAAGGACAGCCAGCTGGATCTGGCCCTGTATCTGTCCGCGACCAAGACGAACCACGATCTGGAAGCAGCCCTGAAGCTGATGCAGAACTTTGACGCTTCCATGCTGACCGGCGCTCTGGAAATGGTGACCAATGCCGATGCAAAGAACACCGCCAAGGCCGAGCTGAAGTATCAGGTGGAGAACAGCCAGGATATGGCCGATGTCCGCGCCCTGAAGACCAGCCTTTCTCAGATCCAGTTCTTTGTTTCCAGCGTGAACCAGTACACCGCAGGCGTGCAGACCGCTGCGGACGGTGCCCACTCCGCAAAGGATGGCAGCGCACAGCTGGCTGCAGGCACCAAGACCCTGTATGATGGCGTGAACACCCTGAACACCGGTGCAGGTCAGTTGAATGACGGCGCAGGCCGGCTGAACGACGGTCTGAACCAGTTCAACGAGGAAGGCATCTCCAAGCTGACCGGCGCGCTGGATCAGGATCAGCTCCATGGCCTGAAGACCGTGCTGGACGAGATGACCGACCGCCTGAACGACTACACCAGCTTTGCCGGTGCACCGGACGATGCCGAGAGCAGCGTGAAGTTCGTCTACAAGACCGCTGAAACCGTGGCCGCCGCCGACACCACTGCAGCCGTGACTGAGACGGTGAAGGAAGGCAATATCTTTACCCGCCTGTGGCAGCGCATCGTGAACCTGTTCAAGTTCTGATAAGACATCTTCGAGAATTCATGTTGAACCTCTTTCCATAGAGAAGGGGCTGTTGCAAAACAGCCCCAACAAAAAAATGAGATAGGCTTCCCCGAAAGGGGCTGCCTATCTCATTTTTTTTTTTGAGATCTGCCTTTGAGTTTTCAGCATTCTGCCCGTTTTGTACGGTGAATGCGGCTGTTTTCAACATTTTAAAGAGACGCTGTTTTGCAACAGCCCCGCGGGCGATGGAATGGCCCGACTCGTGTCCGGCAAGAAAGCTGCCCGCCCACGATATGCAGTTTACTTGCGTGCGATCATTTCGGTGTAAGCCAGCACCAGCGGGCCGACACCCTTGGCATCGTTGCAGACCACCGGCTCGCTGAAGTAGTAGGCCAGAGAGCCGTCGCGGTGATCCTTGCCGCCAAGACCCGCCACCAGGCAGATGCCGTCCAGCTGCAGACTGCCATCCGGGTTCTTGGAGAGGTACTTGTCGCAGGTGCCGTAGAAGGCCTTTTCGGCCCATGCGGCCATGCGTTTGGGCAGGTAGCCCAGACGAACGCCTTTGAGCACCGCGTAGGCAAACAGAGCGGTGCCGCTGGTCTCGAGGTAGTTGCCCTCCACACCGGGGTGGTCCATCACCTGCCAGAACATGCCGGTCTCCTCGTCCTGGAATTTGTGCACATCCTCAATGGTCTGCTTGAGCATTGCCATGATGCCGCGGTACTCGTTGTACAGCTGCTCGTCCATCCGCTCCAGCACGTCCACCATGGCTACCATGAACCAGCCCATGGCACGCAGCCAGAAGTTGGGGCTGCAGCCGGTGACGGGGTCGGCCCAGTACATCTGGCGGCTCTCATCGTAGCCGTGGTAGTACAGGCCGGTCTTTTCGTCCCGCATGTGCTTTTTGATATTCATGAACTGTTTGTAGCTGTCGATGCAGCCCTGCATCTTGTTAAAGCGGGTCTCGTACTCCATGTAGAAGGGCTGGGCCATGTAGGTGCCGTCCAGCCACACCTGCCACGGGTAGATGTCCTTGTGCCAGAAATTCCCCTCTTTGGTGCGGGGCTGGGTGGCCAGCTGGCTGCGGATGGTCTCGATGGCCTTGCGGTACTTTTCATCCCCAAAGATATCGTACAGGGTGAACAGGTTTTTGCCTTGATTCACGTTATCCAGATTGTACTCCTTGGGGTCGTAGGTCTTGATGGAGCCATCCTCCTGCACGAACCAGTCGATGAAGTTCTTGGAAAAGCGCAGATACTTCTCGTCGCCGGTGGTCTTGTACAGGCTCAGGCAGGCCGTGATCATGCAGCCGTCGATGTAGTTCCACTTGTTGGGCTTGCCGCTGCGCACCTTCTCGATGTTCCACATGGGTGCTTCGGCGCTGGAATTGGCGATCAGGTAGTCCACGTAATCGCCCAGCATGGCAAGAATTTCTTCATGGGTCATGGTATCAGTCCTCCTCAAAATGGCCGACATTTGCAAAGTGCAGGCGTTCGCCCTCGTAGCCCTCGATCTTCACGTTGTGCAGGTCGATCTCCTTGACATTCTCGGCGTAGATGGCCAGCTTCTTCACCAGAGGGCGGTTATCCGCCATAGCGGCCTGACCGGCCTCGGCATTGGGGTCAAAGGTGATCGTGACGTTCTTCATGGAAACGCGCTCAATGGGCTGCTCCGGCAGGCCGTCGAAGTAGCATCCCGCGAACTGAGCGTCGGTGGCGACGATGTCCTCCATGGTCAGGCTGCCCAGCTTCGGGGTGTACTCGTCCACGGGCATGGCATCGCGGCACTGCACATAGGGGCCGTGGCCGTCCGGGTCACAGAAGTAGAACATGTTGATGACGAAGGGTGCCTTGACACCGCGCATCTCCACGTTGCGGAACACCAGCCCGTCGATGACGGCGGTGTTGCCGCGGCCACGGCGGGTCTTGACGCGCAGGCCGCGGTCGGTGTGATCCATCAGGCACTGGGTGACCACCATATCCTTCACGCCGCCGCTCATCTCGCTGCCAATGACGATGCCGCCATGGCCTTTGTCCAACAGGCAGTTGCGGATAACGGTGTGCTCACAGCTCTTTTTCAGCTTCATGCCAAGGAATACCTTGCTGGCCTTCATGGCAATGCAGTCGTCGCCCACATGGATGTTCACGCCGATGATGCGGATATACTCGCAGCTTTCGGGGTCGATGCCGTCGGTGTTGGGGGCATTGTAAGGATTGTTGATGTTGAAGTTCAGCAGGTCAAGGTGCTTGACAAAGATGGGGTGGATCGTCCACGAATAGCTGTTCTGCACCGTAATGCCGTGCAGGCAGATGTTCTCGCTGTCCACAGCGGCCACAGCGCGGGGCCGCCATGCGATGCGCTTGATCTTGGGCGTTACCCACCAGTCGCCGTTCTCGGCATCGCAGTCCAGCGTGCCCTCGCCGGTCACAACGACATCGTGCACCTGCGTGATGTTCAACAGACCCGCAAAGCTGCTCAGGGGATTGCCCTCCCAGCCGGTCAGGTAGTATTCATCCACCTCATTCTCGCTGGGGATCACGCCGGGCAGGATGGGGTAGTGGGTGCGGTCGTTGTCGCCCAGCAGCACAGCGCCCTTTTCAAGATAGAGGGTGGTGTTGCTTTTCAGGAACAGGCTGCAGGTGCGGTAGCGGCCTGCGGGCACGTACACTGTGCCGCCCTTGGGGCAGGTGGAAAGAGCCGCCTGCAGCTTGAGGGTGTTGTCCGTGGTGCCGTCGGCCACCAGACCGTAGCGGGAAGCATCCACAAAGAAGGTCTCGGCCTCGGTGGTAAAGGTGCAGGTCAGGCTTTCGCCCTCGGCCTGCACACCCACCGTGTACTCCGTGCCGGGCAGCAGGGAGTACAGGGAGAACACGTTGGTATTGCAGGCTTCGTAGACGGTCTTTCCGTTCAGGGTAACGGTGAACGGGTGGGCCGGACGATAGCACAGGCCGTTTTCCAGCTCGAAAACAGCGCTGCGCGTCATGGAACGGATAAGCGACAGATTCATGGGAGAACCTCCTGATGGTTTTGTCTTGCCCAAATGCCTTGGGCATGGTATGATGAAAAAGAACCCTCTCAGTCAAACCCTTTGGGTTTGCCAGCTCCCCCGAAGGGGGGAGCTTTTATGGAGCGGAACGGTCAAATGCATAAAACCTCGCCCTTTGGGAGAGGTGGCATCGCGCAGCGATGACGGAGAGGGTTTTCCCTCGGAAGATGATGAGAAGTGTATTATGAGATCAGAACGTGAAAAGATCACCGGCAAGGTGGCCGCTGCCACCCTGCGGCTGAATGCGAACCGCTACGAGCTGCCGCCGGATGAGGACACCTGCTATCTGCTGCTGGTGTCGGAGGGCAGCGTCACGCTGGAATACGAGGGCGGGAATGTGCTGGTAAACCCCGGCAGCGCCGTGCTGCTTGGCCCCGGCGGCTGCCGCTTTGCACAGACCGGCAGCGCCGTGCCGCAGATCGTGGGGTGCCACTTTCCGCTGGGGATGCTGCATGATTTGAAAAACACAGCCGGGCGGGATTTCGGCCGCCTGTTTGCGCCCGGGGAGCGCACAGTGCTGTATGCACCGGTGCAGTGGCAGAGCCGCATCCGTACCCTGCTGGAAATGATGGCCAGCGCCAGCACCGAGCAGGATTACCCCGGCCCGCTGTACCTGCTGCTGATCCTGCACTATGTGGAGCAGGAGTGCATTGCCGAGAGCAGCGCTGTGGCGCGTCCCCACAACGAAACGGTGGAGCAGATCTGCGCCTACCTTGCGGCCAATTACCGGCAGAAGTTTTCCCTCACCGAGGTGGCGGCGCAGTTTTATCTTTCGCCCTACTACCTGAGCCGTTTGTTCCGGCGGGTAACGGGCCAGTCCATCGTGGATTACATCAACAACCGCCGCATCGAAGCGGCCCAGAAGCTGCTGGAAACGACCGAGCTTTCCATCAGTGCGGTGGCCGAGCAGACCGGCTTTGCCAGCGCCGCCCATTTCCGCCGGGTGTTCCGCGAGGTGATGGGTACTGGCCCACTGCAGTACCGCAAAGGACATAAGAAATAAGAAACACCCCCTGCGCCATCTACGGGAACGGCACAGGGGGTGTTTGTTTGTATCAGATAATCTTATGCTGTGCGGGGAAAGGGCTTAGCCCTTGACGGCACCGGCAGAGATACCTTCAACGAACTGGTCCTGTGCACAGAAGAAGACGATCAGCTGCGGCAGGATGGAGATGAGGGACAGAGCAAGGATCTTGTTCCATGCGAAACCGGTATCACCGTCCATGGACAGCTTGACGAACAGGGACATCGGGTACTTACCGGGAGTGCTGACGTAAAGCAGCGGACCCATGAAGTCGTTGCAGCTCCACATAAACTGGAACAGTGCGCAGGACACCAGAGCGGGGCCAAGCATGGGCACGATGACCTTGTACAGGGTCTGGAAGGAGGAGCAGCCGTCGATGGCAGCGGCTTCGTCCAGATCACGGGGGACATTGCGCATGAACTGCACCAGCTGGTAGACGAAGTAGGTCTCGGTCGCAAATGCGCAGTGCACCCAGATAGCCAGATAGAAGGGGCTGTCCAGCCAGCCGAACTTGTTGTACAGCAGGTACTGCGGCACATTCAGAACGACCTGCGGCAGGAACAGGGTGGCCAGCATGATGTTGAACATCAGCTTACGGCCGGGGAAATCGAAGCGGCCAAAGCCGTAGGCAGCCACACAGGCGGAGACCACCGTGCAGATCACCTTGGGGATGACGTAGCTGTAGGTGTTCAGCATGGCCTGCAGGATGTTGATGGAACCGCCAAAGTTGTTCAGAGCGCCGCGGTAGCCATCCAGAGTGGGGTGCTTGATCCACAGGCTGATGCCTGCAAAGATCTCGCTGTTGTCCTTAAAGGTAGCGCTGATCATCCACAGCAGAGGATAGATCATGATGACGCCGACCAGGATCAGGACGAAATACTTGAAGAAGGTCGCGATTTTATTCGATGCTTTCATTCCCATACTGGTCACCTTACCTTTCGTCAGAGTAGTAGACCCACTTCTTCTGGCTGGTGAATGCAATGATCGTCAGGATGCAGACGATGATGAACATGATCCATGCCAGAGCGGATGCCATACCCATGTCATAAGACTTGAATGCGTAGTTGTAGACCAGCAGAGAGATCAGCGTGGTGGAACCACGGGGGCCGCCGTTGGTGATGATGTAGGGGCCATTGAACTCCTGGAAAGCCTGGCAGATCTGAGTGACCAGGTTGTAGAAGATGATGGGAGTGATCATCGGAACGGTGATGGAGAAGAACTGACGCCACTTGCCGGCACCATCAATGGTAGCAGCCTCGTACAGGTCGGCAGGCACGCCCTTCAGAGCGGCCAGGAACAGCACCATGGCAGAACCGAACTGCCAGATGCGCAAAAAGCAGATGATCCACAGCGCGTAGCTGGGGTCAGACAGCCACTCGGGGCCCTGCACCAGACCAAAGGTGACAGCGCGCAGCACGGTGTTGAGCAGGCCGTCCACACTGAACACAGCCTTCCACAGAACGGCGATCGCAACAGAGCCGCCCAGAATGGAGGGAATGTAGTACACAGTACGGAACAGGTTGACGCATGCGATCTTGAAGTTCAGGATGTATGCGATGAACAGCGCAAAGACCAGCTTCAGAGGCACGGTGATGAAAGCGTACTTGAAGGTGATGATCAGCGCCTTGGTGATCTTGGTGGTGGTAAAGGCCGTGATGTAGTTGGCCAGACCAACGAACTGGGTACCGCTCTTGAAGAAGTTCATATCGGTGAAGCTGTAGTACAGCGACTGACCGAAGGGAACTGCCTTAAAGACGACGAAGCCGATGATCCAGGGGATCAGATAAAACAGACCCTGATATTTGTCCAGCCATTTCTGGAACGGGGTGCGCCCGACGGCGGGAGCATTGCTTTCTTTCATCTGGGAAATCCTCCTTTTTAAGGAATTTCGGAGCATGAGACGGACGAAGGGGTAACAGACTGGATACAGCTTTGTCAAGAATTTGTAACATATCCCTGACAAAAAAGGGGCATCTGCCGTATGGGCGGCAGGTGCCCCTCCGTATTAGCCAAAGGGTGCCCTTTATATGTACGTTACCGCACACAGCGGCACTCTGAAGAAAAACTTAGCCGATGGTGTAACCAACAGACTCCATGCCGTCCAGCAGGGTGTCAACAACGTCTGCACCGGAAACGCCGTCGTAGTCAACGGTGTCGAACACTTCCTGATAGATGCCGGTGCCGGAAGCTTTCAGGTCGTTGTTCTCGAACAGGGGATCCAGCTTGTTGGTGGTGAAGGCCATGACCTTGGCGTTTGCCTCAGCAACCAGATCCTTGACAGCGCCGGCAGCCTGAGCAGCAGCCAGACCAGCCTTGGAAGCGGGGATGCCGCACTCGGAACCCATGATGGAAGCGCCCTTCTCCTCGTTCAGCAGGAAGTTGATCAGGGTAGCAGCCTCGGCAACGCACTTGCTGGTCTTGGTGATGGCCAGACCCATGGAGACCTTGGAGAAGCCGCCGTTGTTGTCGCCGAACTTGATCTCTTCGCCAACGGTGAAGCCGTCCTTGTTGGCATCATCCAGAGCGGAGGAGTACTTGGAAGCAGCGGAATCCCACTCGAAGATGCCTGCGATCTTACCGGTGATCCACTCGTTGGACTGGTGGGTAGCGGTATCAGAGTTTGCGGAGTAGTAGGTCTTCAGGTTCATCATGACGTGGCCATCCACCAGGCTCTTGATGAAGTCGATGCCCTCAGCGATCTCGTCCTCGGTGTAGTTCAGGGTAGAGGTGACGGGGTCAGCCCAGTCCTTGCCGTACTTGGACTCGAGGTAGAACACCATCAGGATCATACGGTCGTATGCGCCCAGATGCATGGGGTAGTAATCGTCGCCCAGCTTCTCCTTGAATGCCTTGCCGGCAGCCATCAGATCATCCAGAGACTTGGGAACTTCGGTGATGCCAGCCTTGTTGAAGGTGGTCATGTTCCAGAAGAAGATACGGCCGGTCATGGAAACGGGCACGCACTGCTGGCTGTTTGCAACGTAGCAGGCGTCCATGGCAGCGTCATCCCACTGGGTCAGATCCAGGAACTTGGAAACAGTGTTCAGGTCCACGAACTTGCTGCCATCAGCAGAGTAGTTGTACAGCCAGTTCCAGTTCACCTGGCACACATCCTGTGCGTTGCCAGCGATGAAGGCAGCTGCCATCTTCTCTTCCCAGCCGGACCATGCGGCGAAGGTGGGCTCGATGGTGATGTTGGTGTGCTCAGCCTGGAACTCCTTGATGGCGTTCTGGTAAGCCTCGTGACGGCTGTCGCCGCCCCACCAGCTGATGGTCATGGAAACAGGGCCGTCAGACAGTGCCAGGCTCTCGTCTGCAGAAGCAGCGGGAGCGGAAGAAGCGGTGGAAGCAGCAGAGCCGGATGCAGCAGAGTTGCCGCCGCAGGCAGCCAGAAGGCCGGCAGCGCCCACAGCGCCGGTGACCTTCATGAAATCACGACGAGAAATTGCCTTGCTCATTTTTGTTCTCCTCCTAAATACAGAAAACATCATCTCGAACGGGGGTCTGCACATACCCCGTTGTATACAATTATGATAACAAAACAACAACCAAAAAGAAAGACGCAAATTGCAGATATCTAAACAAAAAACGTACAAATATTGCTCTTGTTTCCGCGCAAGAATTGACGCCTTCGCTGAAATGAATAAACTTGGCTCGAAAAACTGTGCAACATGTATACTTCGCTATTTTGCATAGAAAACTGGGATGCATCATAGGAGGAACGTCGAATTTTGCAATAATTTTGTAAACATTCCGTTTTAGAACGTGGAAGCGTTGCATACATTGTGGACGAACAACAGCTTAAAAAGCCCGGACGGGAGCCTTTGAACTGATATATCAATAGTGCAAAAAATGTTCACTCTGATATATCAATTGTTTGCGGCAGTCCCCCGGCACCGGTCTGCAGACATGGAAATCGGTGCTTCTTCGCCCTTTTGGGGGGTGAAAAAGCACCGACAGCGACATATTTTGCGCTGCTGCGTGGACTGCGCCTGTGGGCCGGGGATAAAAAAGAAAGGCTGCCGTGTCGTTGAACACAGCAGCCTTGTATACAAGTTTATTCGACCCGCGAAGCAGCTTTTTCGGCGTAGAACGCA
Source organism: Faecalibacterium sp. BIOML-A4 (assembly GCF_009679665.1). Taxonomy (NCBI): domain Bacteria; kingdom Bacillati; phylum Bacillota; class Clostridia; order Eubacteriales; family Oscillospiraceae; genus Faecalibacterium; species Faecalibacterium sp. BIOML-A4. The sequence goes on from NZ_WKZG01000016.1 coordinate 97,595, forward strand.
CGCTTTGCCTTGAAATAGCACTGGGGGCACATGCTCACGTACTGCACATCGTTTTCCAAATCGATGGCCACCTGCTCGCCCTCAAAGACGAATCTGCCGTTCACCTTGCGGCAGTTACAGATGGCCTTGCGGCCGCAGGTGCAGATGGTTTTCATCTCCTCGATGGTGTGGGCCAGCTCCAGCAGGCGGGTAGAGCCGGGAAAGCCCTTGAGCGAAAAATCTGCCCGCAGGCCGTAGCAGATCACTGGAATGTTCAGGTCCACCGTTACCATGAACAGCTGTTCTGCCTGCTGCGCAGTGAAAAACTGGCTCTCGTCGCACAGCACGCAGGCCAGCGGCGCACCGTCAGCGTTGGCCGTGCGCACGGCCTCGAACACGTCCGTCTCCGGCGGGATCAGCAGATCAGCCTTGCGGCGCACGCCCAGACGGCTCACCAGCTCACCGCCGCCCTTGGTGTCCACCTGTGGCTTGAGGATCAGCACCCGCATCCCCTGTTCTTCGTAGTTGTGGGCTACCTGCATCAGGGCGGTGCTTTTGCCGCTGTTCATTGCGCCGTAGCGGAAATACAGTTTTGCCATTTGAAAAACTCTCCTTACAGAAAGAACCCTCTCAGCCAAAGCCTGACGGCTTTGCCAGCTCCCCCGATGGGGGAGCTTTTCTGCATCTTCCGGGCAGGCTGTCCTTCGCCGGAGAAGCAGAAACTTTCCCGTCCCCACTCATAAAGCTCCCCTTTCGGGGGAGCTGTTGAGCGTATGCGAGACTGAGAGGGTTCAGCGGCATCTCAGGCTTTGACTGAGAGGGTTCTCTTATTACTTATAATAGGTACGTTCAGTCCTGATTGCGCAGGCGGTAGCCAAGGCTCATCAGGCTGTCGCCCAGATGGACGTTCTCCACCACCACATCGGGATACGGCACAGAGAGGTCATAGTGGGAGAAGTTCCAGAAGCCCTCGATGCCCAGATCCACCAGACGGCCGCTGACCTGTTCCGCACCGTCGCGGGGCACACAGAGCACTGCGACCTTGGGGTGATGCTCGGCACAGAAAGACTCCAGCTCGTCGATATGGCGGATCTGGATGCCGCTGATCTCCTTGCCCACCTCGCTCTGTGCCACATCAAAGGCGGCGATCAGGCGGTAGCCGTTGGTATCGGTGGTGATAAAGCGGCTCACTGCCTTGCCCAGACGGCCGCAGCCGATCAGGATGGTGGGCAGGCGGTCACCGTTGCCGAACAGCAGGCCTTCCAGAATGGAGAGCAGGTTTTCCACCGAGTAGCCGATGCCCTGCCGGCCATTCACATCGCCGATGCAGTTGAAGTCCTGCCGTACCTGCGAAGCGGTGGTGCCCATCTGAGCAGCCAGCTCGCGGGAGGAAATGCTGTTGATGCCGTCTGCCTGCAGAGAGCACAGATAGCGGTAATATTTGGGAAGACGCTTGATAACGGGAAGCGAAGCCCTTGCAGGAGTGTTCATAGAATACTTTCTCCTTTCGCTCTATCGCAGTACTTGCCGCAGCTGCCTGCTTTACAGATGCGGCGCAGAGAAACCCCGATCCGTTTACGGGTCCATATTGCAGATATTACAGTCAATTATTTAAAGTATACTGCACCGATGGAGAATGTCAAATCATTCTCAAAAAATTTTTATGAAATGTTACCGCTTTTTTGCTGCAGTGGGTCTGCATAGCCCGGCACAGGCTGGGGAATGCTGACAGAAAACGCAGGAGGAAAGCATATGAATGATGAAACGCAGCTGACCGACGCGCGTCGGCTGGAAAAGGAAGAGATCGAAGATCTGGGCACGGTCACGCTGGCCCGCGGGGAGCATGTGATCCACTGCCTGACCGTCATCGGCCAGATCGAAGGCCATTCGGAAGCGCCGCAGGGCCAGAAGACCACGAAGTACGAGCATGTCATCCCGCAGCTGGTGGCCGCGCAGGAGGATCCTCGCATCGAAGGTCTGCTGGTGTTGCTGAACACGGTAGGTGGTGATGTGGAAGCGGGCCTTGCGCTGGCGGAGCTGATCGCCAGCGTGTCCAAACCCAGTGCAACGCTGGTGCTGGGCGGCGGGCACTCCATCGGCATCCCGCTTGCCGTCAGCGCCCGGCGCAGCTTCATCGTGCCCACAGCCACCATGACCGTGCACCCGGTGCGGCATTCCGGCGTCATTCTGGGGGTGCCGCAGACCATGCGCAGCTTTGAGCAGATGCAGCAGCGCATCACCGGCTTCGTAGCGGCCCACAGCGGCATGACTGAAAAACGCTACACCGACCTGATGCTCCACACCGGCGAGCTGGTGATGGACATGGGCACCGTGCTGGATGGACGCCGGGCCGTGAAGGAAAAGCTCATCGACGAGCTGGGCGGGCTTTCGGATGCGCTGGCGTGGTTGTATAAAGAGATTGAACGCAAATGAAGGCCGATTTTGTACAACAATAGGTTTGCCAATTTCTTCCCTGCGTGGTACAATAATAAAATCAAATAGTGTGTCTACTACAAACGCGGGGAACAAAGAAACATGGCAACAAAAAAACGTAAAACGACAACACGGCGCGCAGCATCGCGCAAAAAACGCGCAGAACAGCGGCTTCCGGCGGGGCTTGGCACCCTGTTTGCAGGCCTTTTGCTGGTGGTGCTGGCCTTTGTGGAGGGAGATTCGGCATGGAAGGCCCTGCACGATGTGCTGTTCGGACTTTTTGGCTGCGGCAGCTTTGTGCTGGGCGCGGCAGTGTGCTGCCTTGCTGTGCAGTATACCCGGGGCGAAGACCTTCTGCCCAAGATCTTCAAGCTGGTTCTGGGGCTGGTGTTTGCCTGCGGCACGGTGATCGTTTTTTCCGATATCCAGCCGCAGGGCATGTCGGCATTTCAGATGACGGCTGCCTGCTACGCAAACGGCGTGAATGCATGGATCGGCGGCGGTGCGCTGGGCGCACTGCTGGGCGGCAGCCTGCTGCTGCTGTGCGGACGGCCTGCGGCAACCCTTATCATGATCGTGCTGGCACTGTGTGTCAGCCTGTACATTTTTGATCTGACCCCGGCAGAGGTGTGGCAATGGCTGTGCGCTGCGTTTGGCGGCGTGCACGCAAAGGGTGCGGCCATGGCGCAGCAGAGCGCAGCCCGCCGCGCTGAACGTGCCGCTGCCCGCGCGGCAGAAGCCGAGGCTGAGGAAGACTACGACGAAGCAGAAGATGAATACCGGGATGAGGAAGATGCCGAAGAGGAGATGGAAACTCCGGCTTTCCGCATCGGTGTGCCGGACTGGCTGAACGGCATCCGCCACTGGGGCCACAAGGTGACCGAAGAGATGGAGGCGGAGGAGCCGGAGGCCGCCCCGCAGCCGGAGCCGCCCGCAGATACTTCCGGCCAGCCGCTTGCCCAGCCGGAGCCTGCCGCCCCGGCCATCACGCCGGTGCAGGTACGGGTATCCCGGCCCCGGGCTTCCTTTGACGTAGACCTTGGCCCCGACCACACTGAGGTGAAGGAGGGCGGCAGCGAACCCATCGAGCCGCTCATCGTGGGCCCGGGCGGCACCTTTGGGCAGAACCCGCTGCGCCCGGCCCCCAGACCTGCCACACAGCCCATCGTACAGGACGCAGTGGAGACCGATGCATCCGATTTCTTTGCAAAGGCTGCACAGCCGGTGCAGCCTGCGGCAGCGGAAAGCTTTGATACTCCGGTCATGACCCCGGCAATGCCGACGGCCCAGCCGGAAAGCCCGGCAGCGGCAGTCACGCCGGAGATGCCCGCCGTGCCCATCCAGCCCGCAGTCCCGGCGGCACCCGCCCGGGTGAGCGCCGAAAACGCCGTTGCCATGCGCGGCACACCCGACGAGGACGGCTGGATCAGCATTACCAGCGAACCGGTGGAGGAAAAGGATATCAGCACGCTGGTGGCAGCGGCAATGGAAAAGCCTGCCGCTTCCGAGCAGGCCGCGGCAGCGGCCCCTGTGGACGAGACCGAACCGGTGGATACTTATCAGTACCAGTATCCGCCCATTGAGCTGTTTGAAAAATCGCAGGACGAGACCGACCCCGGCGCGCAGGAAGAGCTGAAAGCCAACGCCCAGAAGCTGGTGGATACGCTGGAAAGCTTTGGCGTGCGCACCCGTGTGCTGGATATCTCCCGGGGCCCCTCCGTCACCCGGTACGAGGTGCAGCCCATGGCGGGTGTCAAGATCAGCCGAATCACCTCGCTGGCAGACGATATCGCCCTGAACCTTGCGGTGGCAGATGTGCGTATGGAAGCGCCCATCCCCGGCAAGCCTGCCGTGGGCATTGAGGTGCCCAACCACAAAAAGACCCCGGTGTATATCCGCAGCGTGTTCGAGAGTCAGAGCTTTTTGCGCATGACCTCACCTCTGGGCATTGCGCTTGGCAAGGACATTGCCGGTGTGGCACAGGTGGCAGACCTGTGCAAGATGCCCCATCTGCTCATTGCAGGCAGCACCGGCAGCGGTAAATCCGTGTGTGTGAACAGCATCATCATGAGCCTGCTGTTCCGCTCCAGCCCGGAGGACGTGAAGCTGCTGCTGATCGACCCCAAGGTGGTGGAGCTGGCCGAGTACAACGGCATTCCCCACCTGCTGATGCCGGTGGTCACCGAGCCGAAAAAGGCCGCAGGTGCCCTTGGCAGCGCGGTGCAGGAGATGGAGCGCCGCTATCATCTGTTTGCAGAGAACAATGTGCGCGACATCAAGTCTTTCAACAAGCTGGCCGCAGAACGGCCTGATCTGGAAAAGATGCCCTACATCGCTATTATCATCGACGAGCTGGCCGATCTGATGATGGTGGTGGGCAAGGATGTGGAGGACTCCATCTGCCGCATCGCCCAGAAGGCCCGCGCTGCCGGTATGCACCTGATCGTAGCCACCCAGCGCCCCAGCGTGGACGTGATCACCGGCCTGATCAAGGCCAACATCCCCAGCCGCATCGCATTTGCAGTGTCCAGTCAGGTGGACAGCCGCACTATTCTGGACGGCTCCGGTGCCGAAAAGCTGCTGGGCATGGGTGATATGCTGTTCATGCCCGTGGGTGCGCCCAAGCCTACCCGTATTCAGGGCACTTTCGTGCGGGATGAGGAGATCAGCCGTGTGCTGGACTTCATCAAGCAGAGCGGCACCGTGCAGTATGACGAAGCCATGATCGAAGCCATGGAAAAGCACGCCATTCAGGACGGCAAGAAAGGCAGCGGCGGCGCGGACTCCGACGAGGATCCCGATACCGACCCGATGTTCAAGCAGGCCGTGGAGGTGGTCATCGATGCCGGTCAGGCCTCCACCAGCCTGCTGCAGCGCCGCTGTAAGCTGGGCTACGCCCGCGCGGCCCGTATCATGGACGAGATGGAACAAAAAGGCATCATCGGACCCTACGAGGGTGCCAAGCCCCGCGCTGTGCTTATCAGCCGCCAGCAGTGGCTGGAAATGCAGATGAACCAGCCGGATGAATGACCCTCTCAGGCGCTGACGCGCCAGCTCTCCCGAAGGGCGAGCTTTATGAGTGGGTAAGATATCGTCTGCCTTCAAAGAAAAACTGGATGAAAAGATGCAAAAAGCTCCCCCGATGGGGGAGCTGGCAGCGCCGCAAGGCGTTGCCTGAGAGGGTTTAACAATAAAAGGAGCATTATGGACAACTCTTCCCCAAAGATCTACACCGAATTTCTTCCCATCAGCCGGGCCGATATGGAGGCCCGCGGGTGGGAGCAGCTGGACTTTGTGGTGGTGGGCGGCGATGCCTATGTGGACCACCCCAGTTTTGGCACTGCCATCATCAGCCGTCTGCTGGAAGCCGAGGGCTATAAGATCGGCGTGCTGGCCCAGCCACGCTACACCGACTGCGAGGACTTCAAGCGGTTCGGCAAGCCGAAGTACGGCTTCTTCATCGGCGGCGGCAACGTGGACAGCATGGTCAGCCATTATTCCGTGGCAAAGATCCCCCGCGCCGAGGACGAATATTCCCCCGGTGGCAAGGGCGGCGCACGCCCGGACCGCAGCGCCACCGTGTACACCCGCCTTGCCAAGCAGGCCTATCCCGACCTGCCGGTGATCTTAGGTGGTCTGGAAGCTTCTCTGCGCCGCTTTGCCCACTATGACTACTGGCTGGACACCGTGCTGCCCAGCATCGCCGAGGATTCCGGCGCGGACATCATCAGCTTTGGCATGGGCGAGCACCAGACCGTGGAGATCGCCCGCCGCCTTGCCGCCGGGGAACCGGTGGAGAGCATCACGGACGTGGACGGCACCTGTTACATGACCGACTTCGACCATCTGCCCGAGCGCTACGTGGAGTGCGCAGGCTTTAAAAAGGTGGCGTCGGATAAGACGGCGTATGCCAAGGCCTGCCGCATCCAGATGGACAATCAGGATGTGGTCAGCGGCCAGATTATCGTGCAGAAGCAGAGCGAAAAGTATCTGGTGCAGAACATCCCCGCAAAGCCGCTGGTGCGCGGGGAGCTGGATAAGGTCTACGCTCTGCCCTACACCCGCCGTTACCACCCCATCTACGAGAGCATGGGCGGCGTGCCCGCCATCCGGGAGGTGCAGTTCTCCATCATCCAGAACCGCGGCTGCTTTGGCGGCTGCAACTTCTGCGCCATCCAGCTGCATCAGGGGCGGCGTGTCACCAGCCGCAGCGCGGACAGCATCGTGGCGGAAGCCGAGCGCATGACCCACGAGCCGGATTTCAAGGGCTACATCCACGATGTGGGCGGCCCCACCGCAAACTTCCGCTTTCCCTCCTGCCGGGAGCAGATGCTGCGGGGCATGTGCACCGGCGGCAAGCACTGTCTTGCCCCCACCACCTGCTCCCACATGATCGTGGACCACAGCGACTACCTGAAGATCCTGCGCCGGGTGCGGGAGCTGCCGGGCGTGAAAAAGGTGTTCATCCGCAGCGGTATCCGGTTCGACTACCTGATGGCCGACCCGGACGACACCTTCTTCAAGGAGCTGGTAGAGTACCATGTGTCCGGCCAGCTGAAGGTGGCTCCGGAGCACTGTGCCCCCAACACGCTGGCCTACATGGGCAAGCCGCCCATCGAGACCTTCAACAAGTTCAAGGATAAATTCTATGAGCTGAGCAAAAAGGCCGGCAAAAAGCAGTATCTGGTGCCCTATCTGATGTCCAGTCACCCGGGCAGCACCCTCAAGGATGCGGTCTATCTGGCAGAATATCTTTATAAAAACCACATGCGCCCGGAACAGGTGCAGGATTTTTACCCCACCCCCGGCACTGTGAGCACCTGCATGTTCTACACCGGCCTTGACCCCTACACCCTGAAGCCGGTGTTTGTGGAAAAGACCCCCGAGGGCAAGGCGCTGCAGCGGGCGCTGCTGCAATACTACGAGCCTCGCAACGCCGAGAAGGTAGTCAAGGCGCTGAAGATGACCCACCGGGAGGACCTGATCCCCCTGCTGGTGCCCGCCGCAGGCCGCCGCGCCGTGCAGCGCTCTGCCCGCCGGGCCGAAGCCGCCGATGTGACGATCCACAATGACGGCACCTATACGGTGCGCCCGAACCAGAAGGGCCATAACGGCAAGCCTGCCCACGGCCAGAGCCGTGCCGCTGCACCGACAGGCCGTGCGCCCAGCCCCGGCGCACGCTTTGCGCCCCATTCGGCACCCGCGCGCAAGCCCAAAAACGATCAACAGAAAGAGAACACAACGTGGAAAACTGGAAAGAAGAAAAAGTAAACGCGCCTAAGAAAGGCCTGTGGCAGCGCCTTGCTGCGCTGGCCGCTGCCGCCGCACTGGTGCTGAGCCTTGCGGGCTGCAGCGGGCTGCCGTCCGTCCCGGGCGGAAGCGCCGATGTAGTGCCGAACCCGTCCGCTTCTGCTGCGGCGGCTGTGGATACGGTGGACGCACCCTTGGAGGTGCATTTCATCGATGTGGGTCAGGCGCTGAGCGTGCTGGTGGAATGTGACGGACAGTTCATGCTTTACGACGGCGGCAATGTGGACGACGGCAGTCTGGTGGTGTCCTACCTGCAGAGTCAGGGGGTGGAGCAGCTGGAATATGTGTTCTGCTCCCACGCGCACGAGGATCATGTAGGCGGCTTGGCTGCCGCACTGGCCTACTTCCCGGCGTACCATGTGTACAGCCCGGTGACCGATGCCTCCACCAAGTGCTTTCAGGATTTTGTCAAGTACACCCAACAGCAGGGCCTGCAGGTAGAGGTGCCCGCCGTGGGCACGATGTGGCCGCTGGGCGGCGCTACCGTGACCATGCTTGGCCCGGTGGCACAGTACAGCGACACCAACGATACCTCCATTGTGCTGCGCATCGACTACGGCTCCACCAGCTTCCTGCTGACCGGCGACATGGAAAAGACTGCGGAGACCGACCTTGTGAACAGCGGCGCGAACCTCAGGGCCGATGTGCTGCAGGTGGGCCACCACGGTTCCAGCACCTCCACCAGCTACCTCTTCCTGAACGCGGTGCTGCCGGAAATGGGCATCATCTCCTGCGGCGTGAACAACAAGTACGGCCACCCGCACGAGGAAACGCTGAGCATCCTGCGGGATGCCGGGGTGGATGTGTACCGCACTGACCTACAGGGCACCATCACCATTGGCAGTGACGGCCAGAACTACACCGTGGGCACCGAGCACTTTGCGGCAGATTCCGCGCTGAACCCCACCGACCCGGCGGCATCCAGCACGGCCCAGCAGGCGTACATCGGCAATGTGAATAGCAAAAAGTTCCATCTGCCTACCTGCCCGAACCTGCCGGCAGAGAAGAACCAGATCCTCTTCTCCAGCTATCAGGAAGCCGTGGAAGCAGGCTATACGCCCTGTTCCAGCTGCATCAAATAAAGAACGAACTCCCCCAGTCTGCTTCACAGACAGCCCCCTCTGGGATGGGGCCTTTGGCAAAACCGAAAAGCTTACCTTTTCGACAGAGGCTCCCTCCTTGAGGGAGCTGGCACGGCGTGAGCTGTGACTGAGGGAGTTTTCTTTTATCCGCCGCTCTGCGGGATTGATAAAATCCCACAGGTGCGGTATACTTAAGACCACTTTATTTCAAAAAAGCAAGGAGGTGCGGCGGATGATCGGTGCACCGCAGCCGCTGGTGCTGGCAAAACCGGCGGCGATCGATACAGCACAGGCAGCGCGGTATTTCGGGGCCAGAGGGGAACCGGACGACCGCACCATGACCCTGTTGGAAACATGCGCCATGCCGCTGCTGGCGGCGGCAACGCCCCGGGCGGTCTGGCTGGAAGCGGACACGGCTGCCCTTGCCGAAGCAGGCATCCTGCGGGGTGAGGATGTGATGAAGCATCTGGAAAACTGCCCGCAGGCGGTGCTGCTGGCTGTGACCCTTGGCCCCGGCGTGGATGCACAGATCCGCCGTGCCGGTGTGGGAGATATCGCGGCGGGCGTTGCGTCCGACGCACTGGGCAGTGCGCTGGCCGAGCAGGCCGCAGACGCAGCCGAAGCAGAGCTGCGCCAGTGGGCCGCAAAAGAGGGAAAGTATTTGACCGGGCGGTTTTCGCCCGGCTACGGTGACTGGGATATTGCAGTACAGCCGCTGGTGGCAAACGCGCTGGATACGGTGCGCCGGGCGGGCCTGTGTGTGACCGATACCAACCTGATGACCCCGCGCAAGAGCGTGACGGCCATTCTGGGGGTCAGCGGCCACCCGGTAAAGGGAAAACTGGCCGGGTGCGGCCACTGTGTGCTGCGCACCCGGTGTGAGTATAGAAAGAGGGGAAAGACCTGTGCAAGCGAGTGAACTTTTCAAGCAGAGCAATACCATCCTGCTGGACGGCGGCATGGGCACCATGCTGCAGGCTTCGGGCCTGAAGCTGGGTGCAAAGCCGGAGGAGCTGAACATCACCAATCCGGAGCTGATCGAGAGCATCCATGCCAAGTATGCCGCTGCGGGCAGCCGCATCGTCAACGCCAACACCTTTGGCGCATCGGCCCACAAGCTGGCGGGCAGCGCCTACAGTCTGGAAGAGATCATTGCGGCGGGCATCGCCAACTGCAAGCGCGCCTGTGCGCCCTACGGTGCCCTGACCGCGCTGGATGTCGGCCCGCTGGGAGAACTGCTGGAACCCAGCGGAACGCTGGCCTTTGAGGATGCGGTGAGCGAGTATGCGCGCATCGTCCGGGCAGGCGCTGCCGCCGGGGCCGACCTCATTTTCTTTGAGACCTTTACCGATCTGTACGAGCTGAAAGCCGCTCTGCTGGCAGCAAAGGAAAACAGCGGCCTGCCTATCTTAGCCAGCATGAGCTTTGAAGCCGGCGGGCGCACCTTTACCGGCTGCACGGTGGAAAGCTTCGGCGTGACCGCCCGTGGCCTGGGTGCCAACGCGGTGGGCATCAACTGCTCACTGGGCCCCAAGGAGATCTTCCCCATGGCAAAGCGTTTGGCAGAGGCTGTGCCCGGCGACTTTCCGGTGTTCGTCAAGCCCAATGCGGGCCTGCCCCGGGCCGACGGCAGCGGCTACGATATCACTCCGCAGCTCTTCGCCATGGAAATGAAGCCCTACCGGGACCTGCACCTGTTTGCGGCGGGCGGCTGCTGCGGCACCACGCCGGAGTTCATCAAGCTGCTGAACAGCGTTTTTGCAGGCTGCGTACCCGGCCGTTCGGCCCACAAAATGCCCTCGGTGCTCTGCACACCGGTGAACTTTGTCAACGTGGACGGCATCACGGTGGTGGGTGAGCGCATCAACCCCACGGGCAAAAAGCGCTTCCAGCAGGCACTGCGGGAAGAGGATATGAACTATGTTCTGGAGCAGGCGGTCAGTCAGGTGGAGGCCGGGGCTCAGGTGCTGGACGTGAACGTGGGCGCACCCGGCGTGGACGAGCCTGCCCTGATGCCCAAGGTGGTCAAGGCCCTGCAGAGCGTCACCAGCCTGCCGCTGCAGCTGGATTCCTCCAATGTGGAGGCGCTGGAAAACGGTCTGCGCGTGTACAACGGCAAGCCCATCGTCAACTCCACCAACGGCGAGCAGGAAAAGCTGGACGCGATCCTGCCCCTGTGCAAAAAGTACGGTGCGGCCATCGTGGGCCTTGCCATCGATGAGCGGGGCATCCTGCCTGCCGCCGAGGACCGCGTAGCCATTGCCCGCCGCATCACCGAAGCGGCCCTTGCCGTCGGCATCCCGCGGGAGGACATCTACATCGACTGCCTGACCCTGACCGCCAGCGCCCAGCAGAAGGACGTTCTGGCCACCGTGCAGGCGCTGGAAGCCTGCAAAAAAGAGCTGGGGGTGCGCACCATTCTGGGCGTGTCCAACATCAGCTTTGGCCTGCCCTGCCGCCCGTACCTGAACACCACCTTCCTCACCATGGCGATGTATGCCGGGCTGGACCTTGCCATCATGAACCCTTCCAGCGAGGAGATGATGGCGGCAGTGTACGCTTACAATGTGCTGACCAACCGCGACCCGCAGAGCACCAAATACATTGAGCGCTATGCTGACCGCGTGCCCGCCTCGGCGGCCCTCAAGCAGGCCGCGCAGACGGTGCCTGCGGCTTCGGCATCCGCATCCGGTGAGAGCGCAGAGCTTACCGGCCCTTATGCTCTGCTGATGAAGGCGGTGGAAAAGGGCCTGAAGGGCGATGCCGCCGCCCAGACCAAGGCACTGCTGGCCGAAAAGCAGCCGCTGGAAGTGGTGGACGAAGCACTGATCCCGGCGCTGGACATCGTGGGCGCAAAGTACGAGAAGGGCACGCTGTTCCTGCCGCAGCTGCTGCAGGCCGCAAGTGCTGCCCAGAGCGCTTTTGAGGAGATCAAGAACGTCATTGCCCAGAAGGGCGAGGGCAGCGCCAGCAAGGGCCGCATCGTGCTGGCCACCGTCAAGGGCGACGTGCACGACATCGGCAAGAACATCGTCAAGGTCATTCTGGAAAACTACGGCTTTGAGGTGATCGACCTGGGCCGTGATGTTCCGGTGGAGACGGTGGTGAACACTGTGAGGGAAAAGAATGTGCATCTGGTGGGCCTTTCGGCCCTGATGACCACTACCCTCAAGAGCATGGAGGAAACCATTGCCGCCCTGCACGAAGCGGGCTTGGACTGCAAGATCATGGTGGGCGGTGCGGTGCTCACGCCGGAATATGCCGAGAAGATCGGCGCGGACTGGTACGCCAAGGATGCCAAGCGCAGCGCCGACATCGCCAAGGAATTTTTCGGGGCGCAGTAAAAGAGCGAAGGAGCGGTGTGCCGGAAGCTTTCTCCTCAGACACGAATCGGGCCATTCCATCGCCCGCCCTATTGCCCTTCGGGCAACAGGGTCCCACCCCAGCGGACGGTCTTCGGAGAAACTTCCGGCCCGCCGCCCCGGTAAGCTGGAGTCCCTTTGAAAACACCTGAAAATCTATTTGCAAATTGTTCAAAAACTCCACAAAGAAATGCCACGATTGTCTGGTAGTATAAGGGTGCAGTCAGGGAGATGCAAAGACACCTCCCCAAAGCCGACAAGGGCTTTCACCTGCGGGGGCTGGTGCATCTAGCACAGCCCAGCAGGTACTTATTAAAACACTGTCCCCCGCCTATGCCAGGCAATCGCCAACGACGGCGGACAGACTACCAAATCCCTCCTGATCCGCCGCAAAGTTCGGGAGTTCTCATACCGCAGCCAGCACCGCTTTATCCTCCTTTCCACGGTGCTGGCTGCTTTTGTTTTTACCTGAATGCAAGAGAACGATTGGGAATAGCCGCCGCGTGCGCTTTGGCTGTTTTAGCGGAAATTCTATTATAATTCGTTGAGCCTCGGAAAAATCTGCGGATTTTTCCGAGGCTCTTTTTCACGAATAGAATCGAAGCGATATACTTCATCTGAATGTAAAAAGCAAAGCGAGAACGAGTGCGAGATGAAATTGGTTTATACAGTTCGTTTTACTTCGCTGCGTTTCGCCCATCTGTTGCTGATCTTATCTGCCAGCAGGGAGCCGCAGGCCCCCAATGCAAGGCCCAGTGCCACGCCGCCCAGAATGTCGGTGGGGAAATGCACATACAGGTACATCCGCGTGAAGCCGATGAACCCGGCCAGCGCAAGAGCCGGGGCGCCGAGCCTGCGGTTCTGCAGCCAGAGCGCAAAGGCAGCGGCAAAGGCGGAGGATGTGTGTCCGGAAGGGAAGGACCAGCCATGGGGCCGGGCCACCAGCGTGAGCATCTCCGGCCGGAGGTCGCAGGGGCGCGGGCGTGCGAACAGCGGCTTTAAGGCGCAGTGGCCCGCCAGCATATAAAGGCCCAGCGCCAGCGCCATGGCCAGCCCGGCCCGGCGGGTGCGCCGGAACGCCAGCAGTACCGCCGTGAAGGCGATCCAGATCTCACCGTGGGCACCGGCCTGATCGAAAAACACCGCCAGTGCATCCAGCACCGGACAGCGTAGAGCCTGTAAGGCATCCAGAAGGGTAAATTCAAAGGACATGGATAAAGCCTCCCTGCTTGTTGTTCTTGCCCTTATGGTATCATGGAACCGGGCAGAGAATAAAAACAAGGCTTGTACAAAGGATAAACAAATCTTAAACCGGCAGAAAAGATGCCGGAAAAAGGACAAAATTGGAATATAGCGACACAATACTACAAATTGTAAATAGAAAAGAAGCCCTGCGGTTCTGTGACGTAGGGCATATTGTATGCTTTACTGCATCTGGTCAAGGGTGGGGTAGCTGTCGATGGCACCGTGCTGCTGCACGCTGATGCCGCAGAACTGGTTGGAAAAGGCAAGGTATTCGTTCAGCTTTGTTTTGCTGAGCTTTGCCAGTTTTTCCAGTGTCACGCCGTCACGTTCCAGCTGCCACAAAAACGAGCCGATGAAGCCGTCGCCTGCGCCGGTGGTGTCCACAGCCCGGACTTTCCGGCAGGGGGCAAAGCCATGGGCGGTGCGGGTGTAGGCGTGGGCACCGCTGCTGCCGCAGGTGTAGACCACCAGCTGCACATCGCCCACAAGCAGCTGCGGCAGGGCGGATTCAATGTCCGTAGTGCCGGTGAGAAATTCCAGCTCTTCATCCGAAATTTTGAGGATGTTGGAAAGCGGCAGGAACTGCAGCACGGTCCCGCGCAGCATGTCGCGGTCCGGCCAGAGGGGGAAGCGCAGGTTCGGGTCAAAGCTGACGATAGCACCAGCTTCGCGTGCGGCGGCAATGGCCGCAAGGTGGGCGTAGCGCATGGGGCTGTCCACCAGCGAGACACTGCAGTAGTGCAGGGCAAAGGCATCGGCGAACCATGCAGGGTCGATCTGCTCCGGAGAATAGAGCAGGTCCGCCGAGGGTTTGCGGTAGAAGCTGAAGGTGCGGCTGCCGTCCTCTTCCAGACTGACGAAGGCAAGGGCCGTGTTGGCCTTATCGGTAAAGGCCAGATGGGAAAGGTCGATGCCGCAGGCTTCCAATTCCCGGGCGATCTTGTGGCCGAAGGGGTCGTCGCCCAGCTGGCTCAGAAAAGCACTTTTGCCGCCCAGCCGGGCAAAGGCGGCGCACACGTTGGCCGGTGCGCCGCCAGTGCGCGGGCTGAACGAGGAAACCTCGTCAAAAGAACAGCCCACCCTGGACGGGATCATATCGATGAGTGCTTCGCCAATGGAAAACAGTGTGCTGCCGGACATAGAGAACCTCCCAAATTAAGATGCTGGTAATAAAAGACTTCCCCCGGCGAGGGGGATGATTTTGTGACCGCTCCCAGTGTAAGGGCCAGAGCCCGGGCTGTCAATGCTTTTTTGCGCGGTACAGGGCGTTTTTGTGTTGACTTGCATTTTGGGGTGTGCTAAAATATGCCGGTATGCGTAAAAAATGCCATGAAAGGGAACTTGGATGAACCTGACAAAACAGTTCTTTAAATATGTATCACAGAATATCTTCGGCCTGCTGGGCACCTCGTGCTACATTCTGGCCGATACCTATTTCATCTCGCAGGCGGCGGGTACCGACGGCGTGACCCTGCTCAACCTCTGCCTGCCGGTCTACAACTTCATCTTTGCCGTCGGCTCCATGGTCGGCCTTGGCGCGGCCACCCGCTACGCCATCCTCAAGGCGCAGGGAGACGAGCGCTGCCAGCGCTATTTTTCC
This sequence comes from Faecalibacterium sp. BIOML-A4, assembly GCF_009679665.1. Lineage (NCBI taxonomy): Bacteria > Bacillati > Bacillota > Clostridia > Eubacteriales > Oscillospiraceae > Faecalibacterium > Faecalibacterium sp. BIOML-A4. The sequence continues at coordinate 112,606 of NZ_WKZG01000016.1, forward strand.
AATGCCATCTTCTGCGCCTGTGTGCTCAGCGTGCCGTTCCTGCTGGTGGGCATTTTTGCGCCCGGCGGCCTTCTGCGGCTGATGGGCGGTGACGCGGGGATCATGGCGCTGGGCATCCCGTATGCCCGTATCTTCCTTATGTTCACGCCCTTCTTCATGTGCAACTATATCGTGTCGGCCTTTGTGCGCAACGACGGCGACCCCTCCCTTGCCATGGTGGCTACCCTGAGCAGCAGCCTGTTCAATGTGGTGTTCGACTATATTTTCATGTTTCCCATGGGTCTGGGGCTGGCCGGTGCGGCGCTGGCCACCGCCGTGTCTCCCATCATCAGCATTTCCATCTGCAGCCGCCACTTCTTTAAAAAGGAGAACAGCGTGCAGTTCGTGCGCCAGCGCCCCTCGGCAAGGCTGCTGGGCCAGAGCTGCCAGCTTGGCATCTCCGGCTTTGTGGGTGAGATGTCCTCCGGCGTTACCACCACCGTATTCAACTTCCTGCTGCTGGGTCTGGCGGGCAATGTGGCGGTGGCGGCCTATGGCGTGGTGGCGAACTTTGCGCTGGTGGCAACGGCCATCTTCAATGGTGTAGCACAGGGCGCACAGCCGCTGGTGAGCGAGTGCTACGGCAAAAGCGACAAGGCCGGTGCCAGAAAGCTGCTCATCCTGGGCAGCTGCACCGCACTGGTGCTGGCAGCGGTGCTGTACGGCATCATCTTTGGTGCTACCGATGCACTGGTGGGCATATTCAACAGCGAAAGCTCCGCCCAGATGGCGCAGTTTGCCCACATGGGCATGCGGCTGTACTTTGTGGGCTACTTCTTTGCCGGGTTCAACATCGTGGCAGCGGGCTATCTGAGTGCGACCAACCGCCCGGTGGAAGCCTCCGTAACCTCCATCTGCCGCGGCATGGTGGCCATCGTGGCCTGCTCGCTGGTGCTGAGCCGCCTATTTGGCATGAACGGCGTATGGGCGGCGTTCCCGGCATCGGAACTGCTCACCGCAGTGCTGACCCTGTTTTTGCTGCTGCGCGGTAAAAAGCAGACCGCATAGCCCTTAAATATAAAGCTCCTGTTCGCGCAGAGATTCCTCGGGCGAAAGCCCACTCTGCGCGGCGTGACCGGCCATTGCCCGCCACTGTGCGGGGGATTGGCCGGTTTCTTTTTTGAACACCCGGCACAGGTAGTTGGCACCGGAAAAGCCGCACAGGCTGGCTACCACGTCCAGTGTGTACTCCCGGTGGAGCAGCAGCCGCTGGGCTGCTTCAACGCGCACAGTGGTGAGGTATTTGCCCGGCGGCACGCCAATGGCTGCGGTAAAGGTGCGCACCAGATGGCTCTTGGACACGCCCAGCCGCTCGCTCAGCTCCTCCACGCCGTAAAGGCCCGCGTAGTTTGCGCGGATGTCCTCAATGGCGGCCTGCACCAGCGGCGGCAGGGCGGACGCGGCACTGTCGGCATCGGCCAGCTCACACAACAGTGCGTAGGCCAACTGGCTGCGGGCACGGCTGTGGGCGGCCTTTTCCTCAGCAAGGCGGTCCATCAGTTCGGCAGCGGCCGGGCAGGAACCGCCCTTGGCAAGGAAGGGCAGTTCGTGCAGCCCGGCCAGAAACTGGGAAGCCGCCTGCCCGGTAAGCTGGACGCAGAGCAGATGGCAGATGCTTTCCGGCACAAGGGCCAGCGGGGCACGGCTCAGGATCAGGTGCCCGGCAGGCACGGACTGCGGCGGCAAAATGAGCGCTGCACCCAGCGGCAGCGGCCCGGCAGCAGGTACGGATGCAGAGCACTGGCCGCTGGACACAAGGCACACCCACAGTCCTTCGCCGGAGAGGGTGAGGGGGGCAGACAGCTGCAGATCCTGCACTGAAGCGGGAAAAGCGATGGTGTTCCAGTCAAAAAGCAATATCTGACACCTCTAATCAATAAAATGCTATTTTATATCACAAAATTATCTGTTATTATAGTACCAACGAATGAACACGCCGTCAAGAGCGTGAGAACCTTAAAAATTATGGAGGCAAACGACTATGGCTTCGATCAGCTGCCAGCACATCTATAAGATCTATCCGGGTGCTACCGCTCCCGCTGTTACCGACTTTAACCTGGAGATCCAGGATAAGGAATTCATCATCTTCGTCGGCCCCTCTGGCTGCGGCAAGTCCACCACCCTGCGCATGATCGCCGGTCTGGAGGAGATCTCCAAGGGCGAAATGTACATCGGTGGCCGTCTGATCAACGACGTTCCCCCGAAGGATCGTGATATCGCAATGGTGTTCCAGAGCTACGCTCTGTACCCCCACATGACCGTTTACAAGAACATCGCTTTCGGTCTGGAACTGCGCAAGACCCCGAAGGACGAGATCGACAAGCGCGTGCACGAGGCTGCTAAGATCCTGGAGATCGAGCACCTGCTGGACCGCAAGCCCAAGGCTCTGTCCGGTGGTCAGCGTCAGCGTGTTGCTCTGGGCCGTGCAATGGTTCGTAACCCGGCAGTCTTCCTGCTGGACGAGCCTCTGTCCAACCTGGATGCTAAGCTGCGTACCTCCATGCGTACCGAGATCATCAAGCTGCACAAGAAGCTGGCTACCACCTTCATCTACGTTACCCACGACCAGACCGAGGCTATGACCATGGGCGACCGTATCGTTGTTATGAAGGACGGCATCATCCAGCAGGTCGATACCCCGCAGAACCTGTACGATATGCCTTGCAACATGTTCGTTGCTGGCTTCATCGGCAGCCCCCAGATGAACTTCCTGGACGGCACCCTGATCAAGAAGGGTGAGCTGTACGGTGTTGATCTGGGCGGCGACGTGATCCCCCTGCCCAAGGAGAAGACCGCAGACGGCAAGCTGGATGCTTACGTCGGCAAGAAGATCAAGATGGGCGTCCGTCCCGAGGACATCGACGACGAGCCCGAGTTTATGGCAAAGCACGCTGACTGCCAGCTGGATACTCAGGTGGACGTCTCCGAAATGATGGGCGCTGAGATCTACCTGTATCTGGAGTACAAGGGCAACAAGATGACCGCTCGTGTGGCTCCCACCTCCAAGGCACGCAACGGAGACACCGTCCGCGTTGCATTCGATCCCCACAAGGTCCACCTGTTCGACATCGAGACCGAGCTGACCATCCTGAACTAATATTTAGCGATGATCATTTTTGATCCTCCTATCATAAGAAAAACCGCCGAAGGAAAGCCTTCGGCGGTTTTTCGTTTGTGTGTTCAGCTTTGCGCTTCAATGGACCCGTGCTCTTTTCATTTGCTGGCAGTGCTGGGCGCGGGCTGGCGCACCAGCTCGATAAAGGCTTTCATCTGAGGGGTCAGCCATTTGTCACGGTGATAAAACAGCTGACGATGCATCTCCACGGTGCAGTCCGGCACATTCAGCCGGGCAAGACGACCTGCGGCCAGCGCCGGACGCACGATGTACTCCGGCAGGAAGGAAAGACCCATGCCCTGCTCCACCATCTGGCACAGCAGCGCAGCGCTGCCCAGCTCCAGATAAGGGTGGATGGCAAGGCCGCGGGCGGCAAGGCACTGATCCAAAGCGTCGCGGTAGCTCATGCCGCGCTCAGTGAGCAGAAATTCCTGCCGGGGCAGCTCTTCCAGCGTAACAACTTCCTGCCTGGCAAGCGGGTGAGCCGACGGTGCAATAAAACACACCGGCTCCGGCACATCCGCCGCAAGCACCAGATTGGGCTGCAGCAGGGGCTGGTCCAGCGTATAGGCCAGATCGATCTGATTTGTGCCCAGCATCTGCAGCATCCCGTCGGCAGTGGCGGTGCACAGCACCAGCTCCACCTGCGGGCACAGGGCGTGGTAGCGTTTGAGCAGACCGGGCAGGAAGGTGGAGCACACCGAATCCGCCAGCGCGATGCGCAGACTGCCGCTGATCTGCCGGGCGGGCTGCAGGGCAGCCTGCGCCTGCTGGGCCGTGGCCAGCAGGGTGCGTGCATAGCCTAAAAAGGTCTGGCCCGCATCGGTGAGCCGCACGGTCTTGCCCACGCGGTCGAACAGCGGTGCGCCCAGCTCTGCTTCCAGCTGTGCGATCTGGGAGGACACCGCCGACTGGGAATAGCCCAGCTGCCGCGCAGTGCGGGAAAAGCTGTGCAGCTCGGCGATGTGCAAAAAGGTATTGATGTTCCGCAGTTCCATAAACGCTTCCTCTCAGCGGCGGGCGATGCCGGTCACGGTGAGCATCTCGCCATCCACGGTAAAATGCACCTCTACCGGGCCGAACTCCATGCCGTACACCCGCTGCGGGTCGTGCTGGTAGGAGGGGCGCGGGTCACCTGCCAGTACGCCGGTCAGGGCGGCGCGGTCGGCCTGCGGCACCTGTGCCAGCAGTTCGGGCGGGAACTGTACCTGCAGACGGTGGAACTGGGTCTGGCCGGTAAAGCCCTCGGCGGCATCCGGGTGGCAGTCGGCATAGGGGATGTAAGGCTTGATGTCGTAGATGGGGGTGCCATCCATCAGGTCGGCACCGCGCACGATGAGCACCGGGCCAATGTCCGGCCGGTGCTCGATGCCTTCCAGACGCACGCTGGAAAGGCCCAAAGGATTGGGGCGGAACGGCGACCGGGTGGCGAACACGCCCATGCGGGTGTTGCCGCCCAGACGCGGCGGGCGTACAGTGGGGGACCAGCTGTCCCGCACCGCGCCGGAGAACTGCCACACCAGCCAGATGTGACTAAAATCTTCCAGACCGCGCACGGCATCGGCATTGCGGTATTCGGGCGTAAAGATCACCTCGCCGCGCAGCTCGTCCACAAGGCCGCTCTGGCGCGGGATGCCGAACTTGGTGGGAAAGGCAGTATGGATATGGGCAATGACCTTCAGGGTCATCTCTTCAGGTGCAGTGGGCATGGCGAACTCCTTTTAATAGATCTTTTTCAGGGGGCATTCCGGCGGGATGCTGTACCGTGCCCGGAATGCGTCCAGTTCCTGAGGCGTGCGAATGAGCTGAACGTCCTCAAAATGGCCATCCGGGGAGATGAAACCGGCCACCTGCTCCCCGGTGCAGATGCTGCACCGCAGTGCAGGCTGCTGGGTGGCGGGGTCGTAAGAACGGGCAGGCTTTTTGCGGGAGAAAAACATGAGAAGCCTCCTCCTTTTATGAAACGTGCCTGAAAGACTGCAGGCGGCTCACAGCCCCCGGCACAGGCCGACAGCGCGGCCCTCAATGTGCAGCTCTTCCAGCTGCAGGCCGGTAAAGATCATGGGTGGGCAGACGGCGGCATTGTCCGCAAGCAGCATCACAGCATCACCCTGCCGGTGGAAGTGCTTGAGGGTGGCCTCGCCGCCAATGCGCACTGCGGCGATCTCGCCCTGCTCCACCTCCGGCTGGCAGCGAATGCATACGATGTCGCCGTCGCAGATGGTGGGGGACATGCTGTCACCGTGGCAGGTCAGGGCAAAGTCGGCGCGCCACGCGGCGGGAACGCCGATATAGCGTTCAATGTTCTGCTCTGCCGTGATAGGAGTGCCGCAGGCAATGGAACCGATCAGCGGGACCTGCGTCATGGCAGGCAGCGGCTCAAAGCCCGGCGGCGGACAGGGTGCGTCCAGCCCCAGCAGATAGGCAGGGGTGGTCTCCAACGCGGCTGCCAGCTCTTCCACCTTGGACTGCGGCAGGTCGTTGATGCCTTTTTCCAGCTTGGTAATGGAGGATTTGGACCGATAGCCCATGCGCTGGGCAAGCTCTTCCTGCGAAAGGCCCAGTTCTTTGCGGCGCAGATGCAGACGGGTAGAAAGCTCAGACATGCGAAACCTCTCTGAAAAACGTATGGTTGTTCTGTAAAAAGAATGCTGTTACCAGAAGTATACCAAAAAATTGCATTAAAATCAACTTTTTTCTGCGAATTTGCAAAAATGGGTTGACACTGAATCAATGCAGGAATATACTACAACTAAAGATTGTGAAACGACATTGCCGATACGAAAAAAGGAGAGAGGAATATGGCAAATACTGAAATGATCCGGGATTATATCCGCGCCAGTGGGTACAAGATGCAGTATGTGGCACGAGCCTTGAAGATCAGCCCCAATGCACTGAACCTGAAACTGCAGGGGCGCACACAGTTCAAGCTGAGCGAAGCAGAACGGCTGAGCGCGGTGCTTGGTCTGAGCATGTACGAGCGGGATCTCTGCTTTTTTGAAGAGCAGAACCGCCGCGAAGTGCTGGCACGCCGCGCGGATGAAAAGAGGAGGGCAGAACATGACAAGCGAGCAGAGAAATCAGACGCGGCTGGCACTGTACCGATATGGGATGCGGCAGCGTGCACGAAGCCCGGTGGAGCGCAGCTGGTGCGCCGCCATTGAGGAGGGCCTTGCCTATTACCGTAAAAACGACCCGCTGCGTGCGGATCTGTTCGAGCTGCGCTATGTGCAGCACCGCACGGAGGACGATGTGATCGATCAGCTGCACATCGGCCGCACTACTTACCAGAAAGCCCATCAGGACCTGCTGAGCACCATTGCCGTGTACGCGGCAGAGCGCGGGGTGTTTTACCGCGAGACGGAAAGTTGAAAGCAGAATGCCCCCGGACGCTGCCAGCAGGCAATGTCCGGGGGCATTTTTGAACTCAGGCTTTTTTGTTCGGGTCCTGTTTTTCGCAGTGGCTGTGGCAGGATGCACAGTTGCCGCCGCAGCCCTCGCCCTTCCAGCCGCCCTGCTTGGAGATCCACACAACGGCCAGTGCAAACAGAACGATCAGAACGATCAGCGTAATGATTCCACGAAGTGTCAGCATTTTTTGTACCTCTTTTCCCGGTGGGAAAGTTTCTATGTTCAGTATACACGATTTGGCATCAAAGGGCAACCGGAAAGCGGATACAAAAAGTGTGATTTTTTTAAAATTAGGGCTTGCATTTTGGCAAAGGCCGTGCTATAATAATCACGTTCCAGTTCGGAACGCACAAAACAAAATATGGAGGATTAGCTCAGCTGGTTAGAGCACCTGCATCACACGCAGGGGGTCTGGGGTTCGAGTCCCTAATTCTCCACCATACAGTTCGTACTCGAACCCGATTCTTTACGAGAAAGGGTTCGGGTATGTTTTTTGTTTGCAAGAGGTTCTGAGGAAGGACTACTTGGAACGGTAAACAGGAACGAGCAAAGGCAGGGTATCATCGTGGTGATGGTATCCTGCCTTTTGTTTTGTGGAATCAAGTTCGCTTTGTGCGAACTTGGTCGTCCCCCTATATGGCGCGTTTGGGGGTAATCGCTGCGTACGTGCGTACCGGGAGAGCGCGTACACCTCTGGCAAGGTGTAACACACTAGACTTTGTGCCAAAGTCTGTGTGCCAAGGGGCCAAGCCCCTTAGAATCCCTGCGGAGCGTGTACGCACGTACGCAGAAAAATGGCAAAATTTCACTATATCGGGGTGTTCTTTCATTGGAGAGTATGGTATACTCGGCTTAGTTCAACAAATAAGAATTTGTGAGGGTAATTATGATAAATTTTTTGAATGATATAAGGAATGCAGAAAATCCAATATCCAATAATAGAAAACTTATAAATACCATAGCGATATTGTTTCTCGGAATAGCTTTGGGAACTTTCTCAAAATATCTGGATTTTCGTCAAACTGAACTTCCAGGTGTGCTTATGGCAATAAATGGAGTCTTAGATATTGGTAATTTTCTTGGGCGTTTTGCAATCTGGATATTGATTGCACTGTGTATTTCTATTTATAGCAATTCTGCAATAAGAGCAAGCATCAATGTTTTTGTATTCTTTGTTGGTATGGTTGCAAGCTACTATTTGTATTCAAACTATATTGCAGGATTTTTCCCAAGAAGTTATGCGATGATTTGGTTTGGATTTACAGCTGTTTCTCCATTATTGGCTTTTGCCTGTTGGTATGCAAAGGGGAAAAGCAAACTGGCATTTATACTATCAGCGCTGATTTTGGCAGTATTGTTCAATATGTGCTTTGTATATGGATGCTGGTATTTTAATGCAAAATCTGTTTTGGAAGTGATAGTCTTTATTATTGGACTTATTGTTTTGAGGAGAGACACATTGAGGAGTTCTGCGCTAATGGGAACGATTAGTATAGTTCTTGCGGTTTTACTTGATATGGTTATTCCATTTCATTTTGGATAAACAACTTCCAGTTTGCTGTACTCGTTCCTAGCAGGGTTTGGGGCAGGCACGCCCCAACAAGAAGCTGTCCCAAAGGGGCAAGAATTTTCAAGAATTGAAAATTTGTGGCCACGGGACGATTCTTGCTCTCACCTTTTTCGCTGCGTTTCGCAATTTTCACATTTCAATCTGCTCGCAGATTGTTGACAAGCTACGCTTGACCCGATACTATAAAGGCAAGTCGAATACGCGCCAAGGAGGTGCAACCATGACCGCCGTAATCTACGCCCGCTATTCATCCGACAGCCAGCGTGAAGCGTCCATTGAGGGACAGCTGCGCGACTGCAAGGACTACGCCGAGAAGAACGGCATCACCGTGGTCGGCACCTACATTGACCGTGCCTACTCTGCCAAAACGGATGACCGCCCAGACTTTCAGCGGATGATCAAGGACAGCGGAAAGAAAATCTTCGACGTAGTTCTGGTCTGGAAGCTGGACCGCTTTGCCCGGAATCGGTTCGATGCCGTGAACTACAAGTACCAGCTGGAAAAGAACGGTGTCCATCTGGTGTCTGCCATGGAACC
>NZ_WKZG01000017.1:0-134759 GCF_009679665.1 Faecalibacterium sp. BIOML-A4
GAACACAGAAGTTAAGCTCACTTGTGCCGAAGATAGTTCGCTGGAAACGGCGCGTGAAAATAGGTAGTCGCCGACTTGAACAAAAACGCTTCAGAAGAAATTCTGAAGCGTTTTTCTTTTGCCGGAAAGCTTTGTCAAATCTTTTTCTCCGGGTTTATACAGGGATGCTGGTATCAAAAAATATCAGAGTGCCGGCGGCGTCCAGATTTCTCCGCCTTCCTCCCCATCATGTTTTTTGGCAAAAATCACCATATAGTCTGCCGCTTCACCTTGTCCATCTGCGGCCTCCTGCTTCACAATTTCAACGCAGTACTCAACAGTATTGCCATTGTATTGATAATAATACAGAAAATTTGCCACCAATGCATTCGCAGCTCTTTTCCACGCCTGCGGATCAACAGCATTCTCCGGCATGGAAAAGACAGCCGTTCCGAATCCGTCGTCACCGACAGTTACATCTGTCGGCCAAATATGGGTTACATTCTGAGGCTCAAAGACATCCGTGTATCCAGCCTCAACTTCCTTAAGATATGCCTCCAGAATGGCCCGTGCTTTTACGCCCAGCGCTTTGTTTTCGACCAGATTATAAGAATCCTCGCTTTGCTCAACTGCCGCTTTCAGTGCAGTCTTTACTGCATTTTTTGTCTGCTCTGAACTGCTGATGCCGCTGGGCCAGCAGCCTGTCAGTGCAGTCGCAGAAAACTTGCAATAAAAAAGCAGCTCTGCCAAGGCAGAGCTGCAAAGTTTGCAATACGGGTAAAATCAGCGCTTAGAGAACTGAGGTGCACGACGGGCAGCCTTCAGACCGTATTTCTTACGTTCCTTCATACGAGGATCGCGGGTCAGGAAGCCTTCCTTCTTCAGAGCAGCACGGTTCTCCTCGTTCTGCTGCAGCAGAGCGCGGCTCAGGCCGTGGCGGATAGCGCCAGCCTGACCGGAAACACCGCCGCCGGAAACGCGGACGACGACATCGTACTTGCCCTCCAGGCCCAGCAGGACCAGCGGAGAACGGACGATCAGCTTCAGGGTCTCCAGACCAAAGTAGTTGTCGATATCACGATCGTTGATGGTGATCTTGCCAGTGCCGGTGTAAACACGAACGCGGGCAACGGAATCCTTACGACGACCAGTGCCGTAGAAATAAGGTTTGGTTTCGTACATGTTCGATTGCCTCCTTCTTAGAACTCGATCTTCTCGGGCTTCTGAGCTGCGTGAGCGTGCTCGGCACCCTGGTAGCAGTGCAGGCGGGTCAGAGCCTTAGCACCGATGGTGTTGGAAGGGATCATGCCCTTGACAGCGTAGGTCATGGCCAGATCGCTGTGCTCAGCCATCAGCTTGCTGTACTGGACCTTCTTCAGGCCGCCGATGTACTTGCTGTGGGTGATGTGGAACTTCTGCTCAGCCTTCTTGCCGGTCAGAACAGCCTGATCGCAGTTGATGACAACAACGAAATCGCCGCAGTCCACGTTGGGGGTATAATCGACCTTCTGCTTGCCGCGCAGCAGAACAGCGGCCTCAGCAGCGACGTGGCCCAGGCTCTTGCCGGCAGCGTCGAGCAGGTACCACTTGCGCTCGACTTCAGCGGGCTTCACGAGAGTAGTGCTCATATCTATTTCCTCCTGATAAGCTTTTTGTACGTTTCAGGCGCCTTTCTGGGGCGCGAGTGTCAGTATACATCATAAAAAGGTGCCTGTCAACAGCATTTTTTGATTTTTTCATTGTAATTTTTTCAATCTTGCAAAATCTCACGTTTTCTCTTGAATTCTCATTATTTCTAAAAACGCATTTTCTGCAAAATTTTCTGCCCACGGCCGCACATTTTCTGCCGCTGCCCGCTACAATTTTGTCTGCCGGTGTGGTATACTATAAAGGATATGGCAGCTTTTGCTGCGCACTGATACAAGGAGAATTTTTTACATGCCAAACGACATCGACCACAACGCCTCTGCCCAGCGCCGCACCTCCAAGCTTCTGGCCGCTATGGGCATCTTTGTTGCTCTGGGCATCATTGCTTACATTATTTTAACGCTGCTGGTCAACCGCAGCGTGCCCGCAAACCCGGACACCCACTACACCGGCACAAACGGCGTTTCCGTCTACTATGACAGTTCCATCTGGAAGGTATGCCAGATGACCGAGGACAGCACCCTTGGTACCGTGCTGGAACTCGCCACGGCAGACAGCGCCGACGGTGAGGACTACGAAGCTGTGCTGCTGCAGCGCGGCACTGCCGACAGCTACGCGGACTTTATCGATGCGTCCGAGAAGGACCTCAAGCAGGCCTATGGCGTCATCAAGCCCCGCAAGGTGAACCTGACCGTGGACGGTGCCGAGGTGGAGGCCGTGCGCTGCGACATTCAGGCGTATTATGCGGTGCTGGCCACCATTACCTACCCCAGCGGTGACGTGGTGTATGTTTCCGGCCTGACCAAACTGGCCTCCATCAACGACATTGTGAATCTTGTGGAAAGTGTGACCCTGTCATGAGCAGTTCCCGTGCGATGCAGCGTCTGTGCGGCCTGATGCGCAAGGCTGTGCAGGACTATGAAATGATCGCCCCTGGCGATAAAGTGATGGTGGGCGTTTCCGGCGGCAAGGACAGCGTGGCCCTTACCATCGGCCTTGCCGAACTGCGCAAGTACATCGGCTTTGATTTTACGGTGCAGGCCGTCACGCTGGACCCGCAGTTCGGCGGCAGGCCCATGGATTACACCGTATTGCAGGAGCTGTTTGCCCAGTACGATATCCCCTATGAGATCCGCCGTACCGAGATCGGCCCTGTAGTGTTCGACTACCGCAAGGAGAAGAACCCCTGCGCCCTGTGCGCCAAGCTGCGGCGCGGCGCGCTGCACACGGCAGCGCAGGAACTGGGCTGCAACAAGGTGGCGCTGGGCCACCATCTGGACGATGCCGTGGAGACCTTTTACATGAATCTCTGGCGGGAGGGCCGCATCGGCTGCTTCTCGCCGGTCACTTATCTTTCGCGCCGGGACCTCACCCTCATCCGGCCCATGCTGCTGGCCACCGAGCAGGAGGTCATTTCCGCAGTGAACGCCGAGGGGCTGCCCATCGTCAAGAGCGTCTGCCCTGCCGACGGCGTGACCGTGCGCGAACAGACCAAGGAGTTCGTCAAGGAGCGCTGCCGCACCGACCACGCTTTCCGCCAGAAAACCCTGCACGCACTGCAGGAGAGCGGCATCGATGGCTGGCGGCCCGTCCACACCGGGCGCGGCAGCTTTGCAATTACAAACGAGGAAGAATGAATCATGAAGACTCAACCTTTTGAAAAACACGTCTGGGCCGAGATCGACCTCGATGCCCTGCGGCATAACTTCCGGGCCGTCAAAGCCCGGGCCGGTGAACTGCCGCTGTGCGCGGTGGTCAAGGCCGACAGCTATGGCCACGGCGCTGTGCAGTGTGCCCGCGTTTTTGCGCAGGAGGGTGCAGCATGGCTGGCAGTGAGCTGCCTGACCGAGGCCGTGCAGCTGCGTCAGGACGGGCAGACTCTGCCCATCCTTATTTTGGGCCATGTTCAGCCGGAGTACGCCCAGACCCTCATCCACGAGGATATCACCGTAGCGTGCTACTCCACCGAACAGGCGCAGAACCTTTCCGCTGCTGCCGTAAAGGCAGGCGGCAGAGTAAAGATCCACCTCAAGGCAGATACCGGCATGGGCCGCATCGGCTTTGCCCTGCGCACCGATTTTGATGCCGCCATCCGCGAAATGCTGGCTGTGTGTGTGCTGCCGGGCCTTGAGATGACCGGCCTGTTCCAGCACTTCTCGGTGGCCGACGACACCGCCGAAGAGAACGTTGCCTACACCGCGGAGCAGCACGCACTGTTCGTCAGAGCGTTCCATGCGCTCAAGGCGGCAGGCCGCGAGCCGCAGACCGTCCACTGTGACAACTCTGCGGGCGTGATGCTGCACCCGGACTGGCCCGAGGGATTGGCCCGGGAGCGCTGCATGGCGCGGCCCGGCATCATCCTCTACGGCTACGACCCCAGCGACGAGGTGCGCTTTGGGCAGTTCCGGCCGGTGATGACCCTCAAGACCGTGGTGAGCATGGTCAAGGAAATGCAGCCCGGTCAGAGCGCCAGCTATGGCCGCCGCTTCACCGCCGATAAGCCCACGCTGGTGGCCACCCTGTGCACCGGTTATGCGGACGGTTATCCCCGCCAGCTGAGCTGCGGCAAGGGCATCGTGGAGATCCACGGCAAGGCCTGCCCGGTGCTGGGCCGCGTGTGCATGGACCAGATGATGGTGGATGTGACCGGTATCCCGGACATCCACGAGGGCGACGAAGCCATCCTGTGGGGCGGCAGCGTCAGTGATACTGCCGAGACCATCGCCCGCAAGACCGACACCATTTCCTACGAGGTGCTGTGCGGCGTGTCCCGCCGCGTGCCCCGCGTCTACCTCGAGCACGGAAAGATCGTGGATGTCGAGGACTGGATACTGGAAGCTTAAATTTCTCCCGGAGGAACTACATGGCAAGAGACAATATCCGCAATTTCTGCATCATTGCACACATCGACCACGGCAAATCCACCCTGTCGGACCGTATTCTGGAGCTGACCAAGAGTGTGGACGAGCGCACCATGGAAGACCAGATTTTGGACAACATGGACATTGAGCGCGAGCGCGGCATCACCATCAAGGCCCGCGCTGTCACCATGAACTATACCGCCAAGGACGGCAAGACCTACGAGTTCAACCTCATCGATACCCCGGGCCACGTGGACTTTGCCTACGAGGTCAGCCGCAGTCTGGCCGCCTGCGAGGGCGCCATCCTTGTGGTGGATGCCACCCAGGGCGTGGAAGCTCAGACGCTGGCCAACACCTACATGGCGCTGGAGCATGATCTGGAACTGGTGCCCATCCTGAATAAGATCGACCTGCCCAGCGCCCACCCGGACGAGGTGGCGCAGGAGGTGGAGGACGTGATCGGCCTGCCCTGTCTGGATGCGCCCCGCGTCTCTGCCAAGACCGGCCTGAATGTGGATCAGGTGCTGGAGCGTGTCGTCACCGACATTCCTGCTCCCACTGGCGACCCGGATGCCCCGCTGAAGGCGCTGATCTTCGACAGCATCTACGACAGCTACAAGGGCGTTATCGTCTATATCCGTGTGTTTGAGGGCACCGTGAAGCCCGGCGATACCATCCGCATGATGGCCACCGGCGCGGAGTTCACGCTGGTAGAAGTGGGCCACATGGGTGCTACCAACCTTTCTCCCTGTGCCCAGCTGCAGGCTGGTGAGGTCGGCTATCTGACCGCCAGCATCAAGACCGTGCAGGACACCCGCGTGGGCGATACCGTCACGCTGGCCAATAATCCCACCGCCGAAGCACTGCCCGGCTACCGTCAGGTCAAGCCCATGGTGTTCTGCGGCATCTACCCCGCCGACGGTGCCAAGTACCCGGATCTGAAGGATGCACTGGAAAAGCTGCAGTTGAACGACGCCTCCCTCACCTTTGAGCTGGAGACCAGCGCCGCGCTGGGCTTCGGTTTCCGCTGCGGCTTCCTTGGCCTGCTGCACATGGAGATCATCACCGAGCGTCTGGAACGCGAGTTCGATCTGGATATCATCACCACCACGCCCAGCGTGCGCTACCGCCTTACCCTGACCGACGGCACTGTGGAGATGATCGACAATCCTTCCAGCTACCCCGACCCCTCCAACATCGTCAAGCAGGAAGAGCCTTTTGTGGATGTTCACCTGTACACCCCCAACGACTATGTGGGCGGCCTGATGGATCTGTGCCAGAACAAGCGCGGCGTGCTGATCGACATGAAGTATCTGGACGATGTGCGGGTTGATCTGCACTATGCTCTGCCGCTGGGCGAGATCGTGTACGACTTCTTTGATGCCATCAAGAGCCGCAGCCGGGGCTACGCCAGCTACGATTACGAGTTTAAGGAGTACCGCGAGAGCGACCTTGTCAAGCTGGACTTCCTGCTCAATGGCGACCCTGTGGACGCGCTGTCCATGATCGTGTTCCGCGATAACGCTTACGCCAAGGGCCGCCGCATCTGCGAAAAGCTGCGGGATAACATCCCCCGCAACCTGTTCGAGATCCCGGTACAGGCCGCCATCGGCGGAAAGATCATTGCCCGTGAAACGGTCAAGGCCATGCGCAAGGACGTGCTTGCCAAGTGCTACGGCGGCGACATCTCCCGCAAAAAGAAGCTGCTGGAAAAGCAGAAGGAAGGCAAAAAGAAGATGCGTCAGCTGGGCAGCGTTTCCCTGCCCAGTGAAGCCTTTACCGCTGTGCTCAAGCTGGACAGCGACGACGATTAAACTTTATAGATCAAAGAGAACCCGCGCTCTGGTATGCTGCAATGCACCCAGCGCGCGGGTTCTATCTGTTTTTTCACAATCTCAGTTTACAACAAAAAATGAGATAGGCACCCCCTTTCGGGGAAACCTATCTCATTTTTTGTTGGGACTATTTTGCAACAGCCCCTTTACGTTGGGGCGTCAGGGGGCGCTTACAGTCTCTTGACTGCTCTTTTCCGATTTGCTTCTGCCCGGATTATACATGATTTCAGTGCGAAAGTCATCGAAACCTGCGCGAAACGTTCTTGAATCTGCGTGAACGAATCATCCGGGCAGCAAAAAAAGCCCCGGAAAGGCTGTCTGGGTGCCTTCCGGGGCTGCTGTGAAAGATGACTGCATCAGTAATACTTTTCAGTCAAAAAGTACTACTGATACACTGCTTCGAGGGCTTTCTCACTCACTTTTCTGCTTCAGGCGGGCGTATTCGGCATCGGCCTGAATGGCTGCAGAGGTGAAGCTGTTGTTGTTCCACCAGCTGATCAGCGCGGCCACGGTGGTGATGCCGGCGGTCACCAGCTGTTCCACAGTCTGGCTCTCAATGGGCAGCATAGGTTTGCCCAGAGCGCTCAGCACCTGATTGGTCAGGGCAAGCAGCAGCACAGCGGTGCGGGCGATGGTGGCGGCAGAAATTTTACCAAAGTTCATATCAATTCCTCACTTTCTCATTTTGTTCAAGGTCAGCGATGCGGTGGTTGGCCACCTTCATCTGTTCTTCTAAAATCGGTACGCGGCGGGCAAAATTGTTATGCTCGCGCACCTCGCGGGTCAGCTCTTCGAGCTTGGTGTCGGTCACGGCCTGACTGCGGCTGTTGGCGATCAGCACGCCGATCAGGGTCACGGCCCCGGCAATGACAGCGGATAAGATCGTTTCCATTCCGTTCACCGCCTTTACCCGGCCCACCGGCTTTTTGCTTTGCGCACATCCACATGGACAAAGCCTTTTGCGGGGTAGCGGCCGATGCCGCCGGTGCCGGGCAGCAGGGTCTCGGCGTAGGCGGCAAGCTGCTCCACCGGCACGCCGGACACCCGGATATCCGCGGCACGGCCATACTGATGCTGGCTGTAAACCGCCCCGCCCACAGCCCTGTTGTGTGCAGCGGTGCGGTAGCCGCTGGTAATGACCACCGGTGCGCCAAAATGGTCACGGATGGCCTGCAGCACCTGCACCAGTTCGCTGTCCACAAACAAAGGGTCGGTGCCGTCTTTGCAGGCAAATTCCTTTGCGCGGAAGCTGCGGCTCAGCAGCGTTTCGCCATCCCTTGCGCGGGAGTAAACGTTAAGCATGGCCGTCCTCCTGCAGCAGCGCTGCCACGGCATCCCTCAGCCGGGCGGGCACATCCTCCAGCGTTTTGATGCCCTTGCGGATCAGGGCCGCATAGATCCTTGCCATTACACACCACCTCCTTCGTACAGTTCACACAGGGCCAGCTGCAGGTCGGTCAGCTGGCAGGTCAGGCTGGCAATCGTCTCGGGCAGACGGGCTGCTTCCTCGGCCTGCCGGCGCTCTTTTTCCCGCGCGGCCAATTCTTCTTCCGTATAGCGGATGTATCTCTGCACCGGCACCTGTTCGGTCCATGCGGCCTGCGCAGGCACGCCCGGCACGTCGATGACCTTCCGCACATCCCTGCCGCCGCCGGGATACTCCGTTACGGTCTCGTAGTGGCTCACTTCCTCCACGCCTTCCACGGCGGGGTGCTCCACTGGCTCGGTGTCGTCCACCAGATACCCAAGCGTCAGGTCAGGGTTTTCAATGGCTGCACCGTTCTCGTCAATGATCTTCATGGTTCAAAACCTCCTTTCTCAGGCCACGCGCCGCCAGATGTGCACATAGTAGGCGGCAGGCTGCACGGTGGCGCTGCGGCCGTAGATGGCATTAGACTTGGATGCATCCAGACTGAACTTATATACATCAGAAAAGGAATTGTATTCGCCCGTAGATGCGATCACGTTGCCGGCAGTGAATGCGCCGGATACCTTATGTTCACCCTTTTTTACATCCGCGACAAAAGAGCCTGTGATGTTCGGCAGTCCGGCCTTTACTGTGGTGCCCGCTGCGTGGCTGCTGCTGGCACCCATCAGCACGCGCTCCGATGCGATCTGCTCCCATGTGCCGCCAAACAGGGCGGCAGGGCTGGTGGGGTCGGTGCTCTGGTAGATGCTGCCCACCGGGTAGGCAGCGGAGCTGGGTGCGGCCAGCAGAGCATCGACATCTTCCTTTGTATAATAGGAAGAAAAATCGGCACCGAAGGTGCGCAGGGCGTTTGCCTTTTCGGCAGCGGTCCATTCCCCGGCGGCTGCGGCGGTGGTCAGAGCCTTCTTCACGCCATAAGGCAGCAGGGCTGCGGTCAGCGGCAGAAGTGCATCCGTCATGCTGTCCAGCTGTTCGCGGGCAGCTGGTGCGATGATCAGGGTTCCGTCGCTGCGCACGTTGATGCCGCAGGCGGGGTCCACCCGCACTGCGCCGGGGGCCGAAGCCGTGGGCACCGTGCTGCTGCGCAGATAGGGCGACAGATCCGGCATGGCGGCAGTATCGGTCAACACGGCCCCGGTGTTGGGGTCCACGCTCAGCACCCGAAGCAGCTGGCCGGAGACCGGAACTGCCGGGCAGGGAAGCGCCCCCACATCCTGCGCCGTCAGTTTTACGATGCCGCTTTTGCCGTTCACGCTCACTACCTGACCGTCGGTAGGCACCAGCTCCTCTGCCCGTGCGGCAGCAGCCTCGGCACGGGCTGCACAGCGGGATGCAGCGGCACTGTCGGCGCTGGTGCGCTGTGCCGCGGTCTGGGCCTGTGCCGCATTGGATGCCGTGCTTGCAGCACTGGCTGCGGCACGCTGCGCGGCGGTGGAAGCGGTACTGGCACTTTCCAGCACACGCGCCACGAACTGCTCATACTGCGAGGGCGGCAGCTCTTCCGCGCCGCCGTCGGTGGGCAGGATGGCGTAGGTGTCGTAGCTGCCGGGCCGGGTATAGGCGGCGTAGCCGCTGGCATCGATGGCTGCCAGCATCCACTGTCCGCCGGTGCTTCCGGTCAGGCGGCGGTCCACGGTGACGCAGTGCTGCGTGTCCAGTGAGACCGGTGCCAGCAGGGTGCCGTCGCTGCGGCGCAGGTAGAGCGCAACGGTGCACCCGGCCCATGCTTCCGGCAGCGTGAAGCACAGCTCGTCCACACCGGCAGCGTTCTGTGCACCGAGGTGCAGGCGGTGCGGCTGGGACAGAAATTCAGTGCCGCCGCACTGCCTTTGAATGATCTTGATGTTCACTTGAAAACCTTCCTTTCTGTTTTTTGTTTGATTGTACAGCCGCTGCCCGGCAGCTGCCAGTGTGGTCTTTTGCTGCACAAATTTCTGTGCTTCGGCATTTTGCCGGGAGGCGCTTTTCATGAGTAATTCGCACAGTTCTTTGTGGGTGAAAAATGGGATGAAAAAGAGGTGGCTTTGTACGGAAAACCAGCGATTTTTGGCCGCTTGCCGCATGGGAAAACGAACCCAAAAGTGCAGTTTCCGGTGCAAAAAGTCCAAAATAAATGTTAAAAATTCGTGAACAAAACACCCCAGAAAACAGGTCGAAAATCGGAAGGAAATAACCGAAAAAACAATATTTTGGAGAAAACAATGTTAAAGTTGCACAAAAAACAACGTCAAAAAACTAACAAAGTATGAGAAGGTGATTTGACAAATGGCCATTGGACTGGTAAAATAAGAGCCGCTCAACGGAACCAACAGACGTTGCAGCGTTTAAAAATTATCTGGATGAAGTAAAAAGCCGTCTTATATACGGCGCGGCGCGGGCAGATGGGGTCCGGGCCGGGAGGGTAACTGCACCCTCCGCAGCGGAGTCCAAATTGTATACGATGCTCGATTTTACCAAAAAGAGGGCATCGTATTTGATTGTGGGGCCAGATGGCTTCTGCCCGCCCCGCAGTCCGGGCGGCCGGGGCATGAAAAACATGTCCGCAGCCGCAGCCAATTTTGAAAAGAGAGGAGTTGTCTCGTATCGCTTCCGTAAAATTGAAGAAAGCATTGTCTGACTGCAAGCATGCAGTCTCTCCCCGTGTGCTGGCGTTTTGTGTCATGGTCGTGTGCCTTGTGGCTACACTCAGTGTGACCGCTGCGAATCTGCGGCTGACCTACGTCACAGACTCCAATGGTGCCCGGCAGGTGATCCTTACCTCCGAGACCGACCCTGCACAGGTTATGAACCTTTCCGGCATCCAGTCCGAAGAGGGCGATCAGGTCTATTACACGGCCTACAGCGGCAATCTTGCCGCCCTGAACATTGAGCGCGCATTCTCCGTCAGCATCACTGCCGACGGTCAGGAGTACCCCGTCAAAATGGTGTTCGGCACCGTGGCGGATGCCCTGAAGCGTGCCGGTATCACCCTGGAGGGTGACGACTACACCGAGCCTGCTCTGGACCAGCTGGTGAGCGCAGGTTCCACCATCACGGTGCACCGCGTGGACTACACCGACCGTGTGGAGACGCAGGCCATCCCCTACGATACCGAGTACGTCTACACCAGCCTGTATTTCCGCAACACCGGCCGCGCCACCACGGTGCGCCATGGTGCGGAAGGCCAGCAGACTATCACCACCCGCGACCGCTATGTGGACGGCGAGCTGGAAAACAGCATCGTGGTGGATTCCACCACCACTGTGGAGCCGACCAACCACATCGTAAAGACCTATGGCGCAGGCGCGCCGGTCTCCCCGCTGACCGGCCCGGACGGCACCACCAATGCACCCGCCTCTTACAGCAAGGTGCTCACCGGCAAGGCCACCGGCTACTATTCCAAGACCGGCAAGGGTTCTTCCGGTCTGGGTCTGGGCTACGGCACTGTGGCTGTGGACCCGGATGTGATCCCCTACGGCACCAAGCTGTATATCACCTCCACCGACGGCAAGTTCGTGTACGGCTATGCGGTGGCTACCGATACCGGCATCGCCGTGCAGAAGGGCCAGATTCTTGTGGACCTGTTCTACGAGACCTACGCCGAGAGCGTGATCAATGGAGCCATTCAGGTGAATGTCTACGTGGTGGACTGAGCAGGCTGAAAAGAACCGGGGAAACCGGAACTGAAAATTTTCAACAGAAACAGAGAGCTTCTGTACACCTTCCCTTTGGGAGGGTGCGCAGAGGCTCTTTTTTATTGTCAGATTGGCAGGATTCACCATAAAATTTGTAAAAATTTGGCGGGTATGTATATAAGGAAAAAATATCAACGAAAAGATTATGGTAAATTTTACAGTAAAATGCGGCGAAACTCTTGAAAAACAGACCGAAATTCTTTAATATAAAAGGGTAAAAAGCTACAGGTGCGCTTTGTGCATCTGTACGGGGAGGAGCAGTCTATGAAACCGACCGAGGAGAAGATCCAGAGCAATGCATCGGACCTGCCGGTGTATCTGTTCAAACAGGGCAATAACTGTGAAGCATACCGCTACTTTGGCGCACACATGGAAACGCGTGCCGGTGAAGCAGGTGTGGTGTTCCGCGTGTGGGCACCCCATGCTGTAGCCATCAGCGTGGTGGGCGACTTTAACAGCTGGAAGCCGGGCAGCCACCCGATGCGCAAGGTGGATGGCGATTCCGTATGGGAATTGTTCATCCCGGGCATGAAGGAATATGATGTTTATAAATACTGCGTGACCACCCGCGCAGGTGATCTGGTCTATAAGGCCGATCCCTATGCGTTCCACGCCGAGACCCGCCCGTCCAACGGCAGCAAGGTCTACGATATCAGTGGTTTTGCGTGGCACGATGATGCATGGCAGGCAGCACAGAAAAAGGCTGATGTGATCAACAGCCCGATGAATATTTACGAGATGCACGCCGGCAGCTGGAAGATGAAGGAGGGCGGTAAGCCCTACAATTATTCCGAGCTGGCAGACGAGCTGATCCCGTATATCACAGAGATGGGCTATACCCATGTGGAACTGCTGCCGGTCATGGAATATCCGTTTGACGGCAGCTGGGGCTATCAGGTCACCGGCTATTTTGCACCCACCAGCCGCTACGGCACCCCCAAGGACCTGATGGCCTTTGTGGATAAGCTCCATGCCGCCGGCATTGGTGTGATCATGGACTGGGTGCCTGCTCACTTCCCGAAGGATCAGTTCGGCCTGTACAACTTTGATGGCGAAGCCTGCTACGAGGACCCGAATCCGAAGCGCGGCGAACATAAGGAGTGGGGCACCATGGTGTTCGACTTCGGCCGCAGCGAGGTGCAGAGCTTCCTGATCTCCAGCGCACTGTATTGGCTGGAGCAGTACCATATCGACGGTCTGCGCGTGGACGCGGTGGCATCCATGCTGTATCTGGACTATAACCGCAAGCAGGGCGAGTGGGAGCCGAACAAGGACGGCGGCAAGGAAAATCTGGAGGCTGTTGCTTTCCTGCGCAAGCTGAACGACACCGTGCTGGGCCGTCACCCCCACAAGTACATGATCGCGGAAGAATCCACTGCATGGCCCATGGTCACAAAGCCTGCATCGGACGGCGGCCTTGGTTTCAACTTCAAGTGGAACATGGGCTGGATGAACGATATGCTCAGCTACATGAAGACTGACCCGCTCTTCCGTTCCGGCAACCACAACAAGGTCACCTTCAGCTTCTTCTACGCCTTCAGCGAGAACTTTGTGCTGCCCATCAGCCACGATGAGGTGGTGCACGGCAAGGGCAGCCTGATCAACAAGATGCCCGGCGAGTACGACGCCAAGTTTGCAAACCTGCGCACCTTCTTTGGCTACATGATGGCCCACCCGGGCAAGAAGCTGCTGTTCATGGGTCAGGAGTTCGGCCAGTTCGCCGAGTGGAACGAGACAAAGCCGCTGGACTGGATGCTGCTGGGCTACGATAAGCACACCGAGCTGCAGACCTACGTCAAGACCCTGAACGCCTTCTACAAGGAGCACCCCGCCTTCTGGCAGGTGGATTACAGCTGGGAGGGCTTCCAGTGGATCGTGCCGGATGACTCGCAGCAGAGCGTCATCGCCTTCCTGCGCAAGGACACTTCCGGCAAGCAGATCCTTGTGGTGTGCAACTTCAACCCCGTCCTGCGCGAGGGCTACACTCTGGGCGCACCGGTGGCAGGCTCCTACAAGGAGATCCTGAACAGCGACGATGCAGAGTTCGGCGGTTCCGGCGCAGTCCACAACAAGGCCGTGCGCACCCACAAAAAGCCGATGCACGGGTTTGAGCAGAGCATCACCATCACCCTGCCGCCCATGAGCACCCTGTATTTTGAAGTGCCCGCCAAGCGCACCCGCAAGGCCGCAGCGGACAAGACCGATAAGGCGGGAAAAAAGACCGCAGCCAAAAAGGCAAAGACCGCTGCGGAGAAAGCTGCAGCAAAGGTGGTAAAGAAGCCGGGCCGCAAGCCCAAGGCAGAAGCTGCCGCTGCAGAGGAAAAGCCGGTGAAAAAGACCGCCCGCAAGGCAAAGGTTGAGCCGGAAAAGGCCGAGGAAGCACCCAAAAAGCGCGGACGCAAGCCCAAGGCAGAGGCAGAACCCAAGGCGGAAAAAGCACCCGCAAAACGCACCCGCAAACCGAAGGAGCCCAAGGAATGACCCGGCACTTCGGCCGACCCATACCGCACATGTTGACGCTCATTTCCGAACAACGGAAATGTTAATGTTAAAGGGGAGAATAAAGCTATGGCAAAAGAAATTGTGGCAATGATCCTTGCCGGTGGACGTGGCTCGCGCTTGTACGCGCTGACACAGAAAACGGCAAAACCCGCAGTGTCCTTCGGCGGTAAGTACCGCATCGTGGACTTCCCGCTGTCCAACTGCGTGAACTCCAACATCGACACCGTTGGCATCGCGACCCAGTATCAGCCCCAGAAGCTGAACGAGTACATCGGCAATGGCCAGCCCTGGGATCTGGATCGTCTGCACGGCGGCGTGCACACCCTGCCGCCCTACGAGCAGGCAAAGGGTACCGACTGGTACAAGGGCACTGCAAACGCCATCTACCAGAACATTGGCTTCATCGACAGCTACGATCCCGAGTATGTGATCATCCTGTCCGGCGACCAGATCTGCAAGCAGGACTATGCCGACTTCCTGCGCTTCCACAAGGAAAAGGGCGCAGAGTTCTCTGTGGCTGTTATGGAAGTGGACTGGAAGGAAGCTTCCCGCTTCGGCCTGATGGTGGCTGACGAGAACGACCGCATCACCGAGTTCCAGGAGAAGCCCCCGGTACCCAAGTCCAATCTGGCTTCCATGGGCATCTACATCTTCAACTGGGATGTGCTGAAGAAGTATCTGGAAGAGGACGAAGCAGACCCCAACTCCAAGAACGACTTTGGCATGAACATCATCCCCGCCCTGCTGCGCGACGGCCGCAAGATGTACGCCTACCGCTTTGCCGGTTACTGGCGTGACGTGGGCACCATCGACAGCCTGTGGGAAGCCAACATGGAAGTGCTGGATCCCGAAAACTCCGGCATCGATATCTTCGACGAGAAGTGGAAGATCTACAGCCGCAACCCGGTCCTGCCTCCGCAGAAGATTGGTCCCCGCGCTGTGGTGCAGGATTCCCTCGTCACGGAGGGCTGCAAGATCTACGGCAATGTGCATCACTCTGTGCTGAGCGCAGGCGTTGTTGTGGAAGAGGGCGCTACCGTTGAGGACGCAGTCCTGATGGACGGCGTTGTGGTCAAGGCTGGTGCTGTTGTCAAGCGCTGCATCCTGGCGGAGGATGTTGTGGTCGGTGCAGGTGCACGAGTGGGCGGCGATGGCCCCATTGCCCATGTGGGCACCGGCCTGACCGTCGGCGCAGGCGCAACCGTCAAGGAAGGTGCCAAAGTCTTTGAATCCGTCAAGGAGGGTATGGAAGTATGCTGAGCCAGAACACCAATGCGTTGGGTATTATTTTCCCCAACAGTTATGATAATACCGTCCCCGAGCTGGTGACCGAGCGCGCAATGGCTTCGATCCCCTTCGCGGGCCGCTACCGTATGGTGGACTTTGTTCTGTCCAGCATGGCAAACTGCGGTATCTCCAATGTCTCCATCGTGGTGCGCAAAAACTACCACTCCCTGATGGATCATCTGGGCACCGGCCGTGAGTGGGATATGGCCCGCCGTCACGGCGGCCTGAACATCGTGCCGCCTTTCGCTGAGAAGGGCGTGCGCATCTATTCCGGCCGTGTGGAAGCTCTGGGCTCTATCATGAACTTCCTGGAGAACCAGAAGGAAAAGTACGTGGTCATGAGCGACGCCAATGTTGCCCTGAACTACGACTTCAACGCCCTGCTGGCCGCCCATCAGGCAAGCGGTGCCGATGTGACCGTCGCTTACCAGAAGACCGAGATCCCCGAGGGCCGCAAGAATGACAACTACACCCTGACCGTTGATGCCGACGGCCGTGTGACCGAGCTGCTGTTCAACGATTACCGCCCCGGCGTGCAGAACCTTGACCTGAACATCTATGTTCTGGAGCGCGAGACCCTGCTCAAGCTGGTCCGGGATGCGACCTCCCGCGGTCTGATCTACTTCGAACGCGATATTCTGGCCCACAATGTCAACATCCTGAACATCCACGCTCTGGAGTACACCGGCTATGTGGCACATGTCTGTGACATGAAGAGCTACTTCGACGAGAACCTCAAGCTGACCGATGACGAGAATCTGGAAAAACTGTTCCCCAAGAAGAGCCCGGTCTACACTAAGATCCGCGACGACAACCCCACCCGCTATGTGCCGGGCTGCAAGGTGACCGATTCCATTCTGGCCGACGGCTGCGTCATCGAGGGCACGGTGGAGAACTGTGTGCTGTTCCGCGGCGTCAAGGTCAAGAAGGGTGCCGTCGTCAAGAACTGCGTGCTGATGCAGGACACCGTTGTGGAAGCCAATGCCGAGCTGGATTGCGTTGTTACCGATAAGAACGTGAAGATCACCGCCGGCAAGAAGCTGTCCGGCACCGAGAGCTTCCCGGTGTACGTGCAGAAGAACCACACCGTCTGATTTTACTGAGTTATCCATAGGGGCGGCTTCCTCCCCGGTAGCCCCTCTTGAGAGGGGCGGGGGCATCTGTGTGCCCCCGCCTGCTCTTTTGTAAAAATGGTTCGTGCTGCCTGCAAGGGCGGTGGGGGAGAACGAAAATATCCCACTATATGAAAGGAGCGATCCTATGAGAATCCTGTATGCTGCTTCGGAAGCTGCCCCTTTTGCAAAGTCCGGCGGTCTGGCCGACGTTGCGGGTGCCCTGCCCAAGGCTCTGGTCAAGGACGGCGTGGATGCCCGCGTCATTATGCCCCTGTACGGCGACCTGAAGTTCCGTGATACGCTGGAGTATGTGACCAATTATTCCGTCCCCGTGGGCTGGCGCAGCCAGTACTGCGGCCTGTTCAAGACCGAGCGGAACGGCGTGACCTACTACTTCCTGGACAACGAGTATTACTTCAAGCGCCGCGGCCTGTACGGCTTCTACGATGACGGCGAGCGTTTCGCTTTCTTCTCCCGCGCCGTTTTAGAGACCCTGTTCTACATCGATTTCACCCCCGATATCATCAACTGCAACGACTGGCAGACCGCTCTGGTGCCGGTGTACCTGAACCTGTACTATCGCCATCTGGATAAGTTCAACCGCATCAAGACCATCTTCACCATCCATAATATCGCTTATCAGGGCAAGTACGGCACCGACATTCTGGAGGACACCTGCGGCATCGGCCGCCGCGACCAGCACATCGTAGAGTACGACGGCTGCGCAAACTTCATGAAGGGTGCTTTCGAGACTGCCGATAAGATCACCACTGTCAGCCCCACCTATGCCATGGAGATCCTCGACCCGTGGTTCAGCTATGGTCTGGACGCTCTGCTGCGCGAGAAGCAGTACAAGCTGTGCGGCATCCTGAACGGCATCGATACCGATTCCAACGATCCCGCTACGGATAAGAACATCCCCTTCAACTACGACATCACCAACTTTGAAGAGGGCAAGGCAAAGTGCAAGGAAGCCCTGCAGGATAAGTTCGGCCTGAACAAGGATGGCAGCCCCGTCTTTGCCATGGTCAGCCGCATGGTCGGCATGAAGGGCTTTGATCTGGTGCAGAGCATCGCCGATGGTCTGGTGGACCGCGGCATCGAGCTGGTCGTTCTGGGCAGCGGCGAGAGCCAGTATGAGAACTTCTTCTCCGACCTGTGCGCACGCCATCCGGGCCGCGTTGGCACCTACATCGGCTTCGAGCCGGCCCTGTCGCAGGAGATCTACGCAGGCGCAGATGCCTTCATCATGCCTTCCAAGAGCGAGCCCTGCGGTCTGGCGCAGATGGTGGCCTGCCGTTACGGCACGCCTCCCATCGTCCGCGAGACCGGCGGTCTGCGCGACTCCATCCACGACAGCACCATGGGTGAGGGCAACGGCTTCACCTTTGCGGGCTACAATGCCCACGAGCTGTATGTGGCCTGCTGCAACGCACAGAATGCTTACTATGACAAGGAGAACTGGAAGAACCTCGTGCACCACTGCATGGAGTGCGATTTCAGCTGGGATGTCTCCGCCAAGAGCTACGAGGGCCTGTACAACGAGACCGCAAACCTCTGGTAATGTCCTGAAAACTGCATAACGGCTGCCGCCCGGTTCCCAAAGAGCCGGGCGGCTTTTTTTGTGTGACCCTCTCAGCTTCGCTTCGCTCAGCAGCTCCCCCGGAAGGGGGAGCTTTATTTGTGCTGCCCGAAAGATGCATAAAAGCTCGCCCTTCGGGAGAGCTGGCGCGTCAGCGCCTGAGAGGGTTCGCCCGTTTTTGCATTCTGCACAACAGATCCATCAAACTTTTGGTATTGATGTGCTCGCAGACGCACAAACTCCATACAGGGAGTATAGTTACGGCATTAGTGTGAACAAACTATGAAATTTTACTAGAAAACAGTGGAAAATTGATTGAAAAAACGATCGGTTTGAATTATACTAGCGTTATAAGATTTTTCACTGACTGCAAATCCTTGGCAAAGAATCCAGAATCTGGCTTTTGCAAAGGCACATCACACAGGGAGGAAACGCAGGTTGAAGGGCTGGTATAAGGCACTGGAGGATCTTGTCTGGCTGACCCAGCTGGGCCTGAATATGCTGCTGCCGCTGGTCATGTGTCTGGGCGGTGCATGGTGGGCGGTGAACAACTGGAGCTGGCCGGAATGGGTGTTCCTGCCGGCCATCCTGCTGGGGCTTGCTGCCGGGGCACAGAACTTCTGGTATTTTGCAAAGGAACACATGGACCGCACCAAAAAGGAAAAACCAAAGCGGGTGGGGTTCAACTCGCATCAGTAAACTTAACAGGAGGTTTCCCTTTATGAAACTGCAGCCGGAATCCAAAAAGGAGCTGACCCGCATCGCCTGCGGCACGGCCATCTGTACCGCCGTCATGTGGGTGATCTTTGCAGCTCTGCACCTGGTTGGCTGGGTGAAATTTGATTACACTGTTGTTCTGGGCAGTCTCATCGGCGCGGCCGTGGCCATCGGCAACTTTGCGGGCATCTGCCTCGTATGCCAGAAGGTCATCGACGAGCAGGATGAGAAACGGCGCAAAGCGACATTGCAGGCTTCCTACAATGTCCGGATGCTTTTGCAGGCGGTGTGGATCATCGTTGCCATCGGGGCACCGGTGTTCCAGCCGTTTGCCGGTGTTCTGCCACTGCTTTTCCCGCGCGTTACGATCTACTACCTGCAAATAACCGGAAAGTACAAGCCTCTTGCACCGGCCGGGCCTTCGGTGGATGTCTCTGTGGAGGACGACCCCGAACCCGCACCGGAGCCGGAAGCTGAACCCCGTGACGAAGGGGGTGAAACGTAACAAATGGAACTGAACGGCGCAAAGATCCTGTATACCATCCATACAGACATTCCCGTTCTGGGCGATTTCAAGATCACCCAGACCCTGGTCAGTACCTGGATCGTCATGGCGCTGCTTTCGGGTTTTGCCATCTGGCTGGGCAGCAACCTCAAGCTGGAAAATGTCTCAAAGCGGCAGGCCGCCGCCGAGTTCATCGTAGAACGGCTGGACCAGTTCGTGCACGACAACATGGGCTATCACTTTGATAAGTATATCCCGCTCATCGGCGCGATCTTCGCTCTGAGCATCGGCTGCAACCTCATCAGTGTCATCGGCCTGTGGAGCCCCACGGCAGACCTGAACACCGAGGCGGCGTGGGCCATTGTGGTGTTCGTGCTGATCATGTACTACAAGATCAAGACCAACGGCATCCTTTCCTACCTGAAAGGTCTTTTGGACCCCATCTTCATCATGGCACCCATCAATGTGCTGTCGGAGGTTTCCACCCCCGTCAGTATGGCGTTCCGTCACTTTGGCAACATCTTGTCCGGTACGGTCATTTCCACACTGCTGTACTGGGCGCTGGCAAGCCTGAGCCACGTCATTTTCGGCTGGCTGCCGGGTGTCTTGAGCCAGATCCAGCTGTTCCAGATCGGCATCCCGGCCTTTACGGGCCTGTATTTCGACTGGTTCGGCGGCTGCATTCAGGCGTTCATCTTCTGTACCCTGACCGCAATTTTCATCAAACGTGCTGCCGGTGAGGACTAAGCCCTCACAACGGCATCTCCCAAAACAAAAAACTTTTTTGGAGGACAAATCTTATGACTGACTTTCAGTACCTCGCTCGTGGTATCGCTCTGGCAGGCTGCGGCATCGGCGCAGGCTGCGCACTGATCGCAGGTATCGGCCCCGGTATCGGCGAAGGCAACGCAGCAGCTGCTGCCTGTGAAGCTGTGGGCCGTCAGCCCGAGTGCAAGAGCGACGTTACCAGCACCCTGATCCTGGGCGTTGCACTTTCCGAGACCACCGGTATTTACGGCTTCGTCACCGGCCTGCTGCTGATCTTCCTGGCACCCGGTATGTTCATGAAGTTCCTGGCATAAGCGGAACCTTTTACAAAATAACGAAAGGAGACGCTTATGGAACTGTACCAGGCGTTGATCACGCTGGACGGCTGGACCTTTCTGGCCCAGATCTGCAACCTGATGATCCAGCTGTTCATCTTCAAAAAGTTCCTGCTGAATCCGGTCAAAAACGTGATCGCAGAGCGCAAGGCGAAGGCAGACAGCCAGATCGCTGATGCCACCAAGCTGCGCACTGAAGCCGAGGCCATGAAGGCAGAGTACGAGCAGAACCTGCAGAATGCCCGCACCGAGGCCAACGAGATCGTTGCCAATGCGCAGAAGACGGCCACCGCCCGCGGCGAAGAGATCGTGGGCGAGGCCCGCGCGCAGGCTGCTGCCCTCAAGCAGAAGGCCGAAGCCGACATTGCGCAGGAGCGCAAGAAGGCCGTGAACGAGGTCAAGGACGAGATCGGCGGCATCGCCATGGAGATCGCCTCCAAGGTGGTGGAGCGTGAGATCAGCGAGAAGGACCACAAGGATCTGATCGACGAATTTATCAAAAATGTGGGTGAAGCATCATGACCGAGACTGCAAGGATGTACGGCGGAAGCCTGTACGATCTGGCGGCGGAGGAAGGGCTGGAGGCCCGCATTCTGGGTGAGCTGGACGAAGCCGTGGCGCTTTTTAAGGCAAACCCGGACTACCTGCATCTGCTCAGCACCCCCAGCATCCCGAAAAGAGAGCGCTGCGGCCTGCTGGATGAAGCACTGCGGGATCAGGTCCACCTCTATGTGCTGAACTTTTTGAAGATCCTGTGCGAGAAGGGCACCCTGCGGGAGCTGTCCGGCTGCGCACGGGCTTACCGTGTGCGCTACAATCAGGCACACGGCATTCTGGAAGCAACGGCGACCACTGCAGTGGCAATGACGGAGCAGCAGGCAAAGAGCCTGCACGAAAAGCTGGAAAAGCTCACCGGCAAGACCATCGACCTGAAAACAAAGGTCGATCCGGCAGTGCTGGGCGGCATCCGGCTGGATATCGAAGGCACCGAGCTGGACGGCACGGTGCAGAACCGTCTGTCCGCCCTGCGCAGGGATATTGCTTCCGTGACACTGTGATCGAATTTCCACCCGAAAGATTTTTAAGAATTGAGTGGTGAACAAACAAAGATGCAACTGAAACCTGAAGAGATCTCCAAGATCATCCGTGCGCAGATCAAGCATTACGAAAATGCCATTGAGCAGAGCGAGACCGGCACGGTCATTATGGTGGGCGACGGCATCGCCCGCGCCAGTGGTCTGGAAAAGTGCATGGCAGGTGAGCTGCTTCAGTTTGATAACGGCGAATACGGCATGGCCCAGAATTTGGAGGAGAATACCGTCTCCATCGTTCTGCTGGGCTCCGACGTCGGCATCAAGGAAGGCAGCACTGTCAAGCGCACCGGCAAGGTGGTGTCCGTGCCGGTGGGCGAAGCCATGATCGGCCGCGTGGTCAACGCGCTGGGCCAGCCCATCGACGGCGCAGGCCCCATCGAGACCACCGAGTTCCGCGCCATTGAAAGCCGCGCTCCCGGCATCATCGACCGTCAGCCGGTTAAGGAGCCGCTGCAGACCGGCATCAAGGCCATCGACTCCATGATCCCCATTGGCCGCGGCCAGCGCGAGCTGATCATCGGCGACCGCCAGACCGGCAAGACCACCATCGCCTCCGATACCATCATCAACCAGAAGGGCAAGGACGTCATCTGCATTTACGTTGCCATCGGTCAGAAGCGCTCTACCGTGGCAAACCTTGTGCAGAGCCTGACCGAGGCCGGTGCTATGGGCTACACCATCGTGGTGTCCGCAACGGCATCCGAGCTTTCGCCCCTGCAGTATATCGCACCCTACTCCGGCTGTGCCATGGGCGAATATTTCATGCATCAGGGCAAGCACGTCCTCATCATCTACGACGATCTGTCCAAGCACGCCGTGGCCTACCGTGCACTGTCGCTGCTGATCCGCCGTCCCCCGGGACGTGAGGCTTACCCCGGCGACGTGTTCTATCTGCACTCCCGTCTGCTGGAGCGCGCGGCCAAGCTCTCCAATGAGCTGGGCGGCGGCAGCTTGACGGCTCTGCCCATCATCGAGACGCAGGCGGGCGATGTTTCCGCCTACATCCCCACGAATGTCATTTCCATCACCGATGGTCAGATCTTCCTGGAGACGGAGCTGTTCCACTCCGGTGTCATGCCGGCAGTCAACCCCGGCATCTCGGTGTCCCGCGTGGGCGGCAATGCCCAGATCAAGGCCATGAAGAAGGTCGCCGGCACCCTGAAGCTGATCTACTCCCAGTACCGCGAGCTGCAGAGCTTTGCACAGTTCGGTTCCGATCTGGATGCCGACACCAAGGCCCGCCTTGCACAGGGCGAGCGCATCGTGGAAGTGCTCAAGCAGAACCGTTCCGCTCCCGTGCCTGTAGAAAAGCAGGTGGCCATCCTGTATGCGACCATTCACGATCACCTTGTGAAGGTCAAGGTGCCGGACGTGGCCGAGTATGAGAAGGGCCTGTACGAATATCTGGACAACAATGCTGCGGGTGCCGCCGTCATGGAGACCATCCGCACCACCGGCAATCTGGATAAGGACACTGAGGAGCAGCTTAAGAGCGTGCTCATAGCCTATACCGACAGCTTCGTCAAGGCGCACTAAGGAAGGAGGCGTAACGCATGGCTGGTTCCATGAAGGACATCAAGCTGCGCATCAAAAGCGTAGAGAGCACCATGCAGATCACCAAGGCAATGGAACTGGTGGCTTCCTCCAAAATGCGCCGCGCCAAGGAACGGGTGGAGCACAGCCGCCCCTACTTTGAAACGCTGCATGAGACTTTGACCAAGATCGCCGCGGCCGACCCCCGCGCCCGCAACCCCTACCTGCGCCGTGACGAAGTGAAGCGCACCCTGCTCATCGTCATTGCAGGCGACCGCGGCCTTGCTGGTGGATACAATTCCAACGTGCTCAAGCAGGCCGGGGCCGAAGAAGGCGAAGTGCTGGTGCTGCCCATCGGCAAGCGCTCGGCAGAGTATTTCGTCCACCACGAGGTGCCCCTGTTCACGCAGGAGGTGCTGCTGGCGGCAGATGTCTCGGTGGGCGAGTGCTTCCAGCTGTCCCGCCAGATCACGGAAGGATATCTCAAGGGCGAGTACGATGCGGTAAAGATCTGCTACACCCGGTTCGATTCCATGATGACCCAGACCGCAGCCACCATGGAGGTGCTGCCGCTGTCCATCGAACCCACCGAGCAGCAGAAGGCGGATGCCCGCCGCAGCCAGATCCTGTACAAGCCCAGCAGCGAGGAAGTATTCAGCGCGATCATCCCGGAGTATGTGGCAGGCATCGTCTACGGTGCCGTGTGCGAGAGCGTAGCCAGTGAGCTTGCCGCCCGCCGCACTGCCATGGATGCCGCCACCAAGAACGCCGGTGAGATGATCGACCATTTGAACCTGTATTATAACCGTGCCCGTCAGGCTGCCATCACGCAGGAGATCACCGAGATCGTGGCCGGCGCGGAGATTTAAAACCTATCAAAAAGGAGTTGTAGCCTATGTCCGAAAAACATATCGGCAAGGTGCTCCAGGTCATCGGCCCGGTGCTGGACATCCAGTTTGAGGATGGCCAGCTGCCGGAGCTGCTCAACGCCATCGAGATCGACAACCACGGCGAAAAGCTGGTGGTCGAGGTGGCACAGCACACCGGCGATAACGTGGTGCGCTGCATTGCAATGAACAGCACCGATGGTCTGGTGCGCGGCACCGAAGCCGTGGATACCGGCGAACCCATCAAAGTGCCCGTGGGCGACCAGTGTCTGGGCCGCGTGTTCAACCTGCTGGGTGAGCCCGTGGACAACAAGCCCGCCCCGGCCCCGGAGGCCTACTGGCCCATCCACCGCCCTGCTCCCAGCTACGAGGAGCAGCAGTCCACCACCGAGATCCTCGAGACCGGCATCAAGGTCGTGGACCTGATTTGCCCCTACGCAAAGGGCGGCAAGATCGGTCTGTTCGGCGGTGCAGGCGTCGGCAAGACGGTCCTGATCCAGGAGCTGATTTATAACATCGCCACCGAGCACAACGGCTACTCGGTGTTCACCGGCGTTGGCGAGCGCACCCGTGAGGGCAACGACCTGTATGGCGAAATGACCGAGAGCGGCGTTATCAACAAGACTGCGCTGGTCTACGGCCAGATGAACGAACCTCCCGGAGCCCGTATGCGCGTGGCACTGTCCGGCCTGACCATGGCGGAGTATTTCCGCGATGTGAAGAATCAGGATGTGCTGCTCTTCATCGATAACATCTTCCGCTTCACGCAGGCAGGCTCTGAGGTGTCCGCACTGCTGGGCCGTATGCCCTCTGCCGTCGGCTACCAGCCCACGCTGGCCACCGAGATGGGCGCTCTGCAGGAGCGTATCACCTCCACCCGCAAGGGTTCCATCACCTCGGTGCAGGCCGTCTACGTGCCCGCCGATGACCTGACCGACCCGGCCCCTGCCACCACCTTTACCCATCTGGATGCTACCACGGTCCTGAGCCGTGACATTGCTTCGCAGGGCATCTACCCCGCTGTGGACCCGCTGGATTCCACCAGCCGCATCCTCAGCCCGGAGGTCGTGGGTCAGGAGCACTACGAGATCGCCCGCGCCGTCCAGAAGGTGCTGCAGCGCTACAAGGAGCTGCAGGACATCATTGCCATCATGGGCATGGACGAGCTGAGCGAGGAAGACAAGCGCACGGTCAGCCGCGCCCGCAAGGTACAGCGCTTCCTGAGCCAGAGCTTCCACGTGGCAGAGCAGTTCACCGGTATGCCCGGCCAGTATGTGCCGCTCAAGGAGACCCTGCGCGGCTTCAAGATGATCCTGAACGGCGAGTGCGACGAGCTGCCCGAGAGCGCATTCCTGTTCGCGGGCACCATCGATGATGTGTTCGCAAAAGCGAAGAAAGGGTAAACCATGACGACCTTTCATCTGACGGTGGTCACGCCGGACGGCTGCGCCTTTGACGGGCAGGCCGAGCGCATCGTCTGCCGCGCCATTGACGGCGATCTGGCCATCCTTGCCAAACACGGGGATTACTGCACCGCGCTGGGCATGGGCGAAGCCCATATCGTGGATGCCGAGGGCCAGCGCCGCCGCGCCGCCTGCATGGGCGGGCTGCTGAGCGTGCTGGATGGCGAAGTGCGTCTGGTTGCCACCACATGGGAGTGGGCCGAGGAGATCGATCAGGCCCGCGCCGAGGCTTCCAAGAAGCGCGCGGAGGAGATCCTTGCGCAGAAGAACCTCGACAAGCGGGACTACGAGCTGGCTCAGGCGCGTCTCAAGCGCGCACTGGTGCGTACCTCTATCCACTGAGATAAGAAAAAAGGAGCCATTGCACAAACTGTGCGGTGGCTCCTTTTGCGTGCATGATGAAATTAAAAATAAGATTTCCGCTGAACATGCCCAGAGCGAATGCGGAGGGCATTTAAATCGTAAAGACGTTACATCATATTTGCCTTCTCGATCAGGTTGCGGATGTGATGGGCCAGCATCTCCACCGCAGCGGTGTTCTCGCCGCCGTTGGGTACAATGATGTCTGCGTTGCGCTTGCTGGGTTCCACAAAGGCTTCGTGCATAGGCTTGACGGTAGTCAGGTACTGCTCGATCACGCTGTCCAGACTGCGGCCGCGCTCCTTTACGTCGCGTACCAGACGGCGCAGGATGCCTTCCACGATCAGCACCGGTGCGGGCTCGATGTGCTGCACCTTGTCGCTGCGGTTGTGGTTGGAGTAGTCGTACACCGGGCAGTCGATGGCGCGGCCTGCCTTCAGCTCCTGCAGATGGTAGATCAGCAAAGCGTTGTCAAAAGCATCCGGGTGGTCGTAGTTCAGCTTGCAGCGCTCCTCAAAGGGCAGCTCGTCGTGGCGCTTGTAATAGCTGTCGTGGGAGATCAGGCGCACTTCATCCTCGCCAAAACGCTCCTTCAGCCGCAGAGCAAGGGTGGTCTTGCCGCTGCCGGAGCCGCCTGCAATGCCAATGATCAGATTATTCATAGGGGTCCCTCCTGCATCATCCTGCCGCTTTGGGTGGAAAAAAGGGCAGGAATGGATTATAATAGGTGCAAAGCTGCCTGTCCGGGACACAGCGCCGGGCGGGCTTGTTCCTGTACATCATAACACAAACCGGCACATTTTTACAGCCCCAGGGCTGCAAATGTGCGAGATAAGGGAAAATGCCATGCAGAAAAAACAATTTCAGCAAAATATGAAGGACAAGGTCCGGGTGTTTGAGGATGGCGGCATCCGCCTGCTCAAACGGGGACAGAAGGGCGTGGTACACGCTATTTTCAGCCGTTTTGGTCTGGTGCTGGTTCTGCTGCTTTTACAGGCGTTCGCGCTGTTCAGCCTGCTGCAGTGGTTCGGTGGGCTGCTGCCGCATTATTTTGGCGGCACCCTGCTGGTAACAGCGGCAATGATGGTCTATCTGCTCAATCAGGACATGGACAACAGCGTGCGCATCACATGGCTGGTGGTCACGGCACTGATGCCGGTGCTGGGCGTGCCGCTGTTCTGGTACACCAAAAGTGATGTGGGCCACAATGCCCTGAAGCACCGCCTGCTGGATCTGGAGGGACAGACCGGCGCCCGGCTGCCGCAGAATGAGCAGACCGTGGAGCTTTTGCAGGAGCAGGCACCCGAAGCGGTGCCGCTGGCACGGTATCTGCGGGGCAAGGGAGGCGGCTTTCCGGTCTATGCCGATACGGTGGCCACCTACTTCAACGGCGGCGAAGCTATGTTCGATGAAATGCTGCGCCAGCTGGAAACGGCAAAAAAATACATCTTTCTGGAATATTTCATCGTGGATGAAGGCCTGATGTGGGGCCGCATTCTGGAAGTGCTGGCCCGCAAGGCGGCGCAGGGGGTGGATGTGCGTGTGATGTATGACGGCACCTGTGAGTTTTCCACCCTGCCGCGGGATTACCCCAGCCGGCTGGAAGCGCTGGGCATCCAGTGCAAGGTGTTCTCGCCGGTCACGCCCTTTGTTTCCACTCACTACAACTACCGCGACCACCGCAAAATTCTGGTCATTGATGGCCAGGTGGGCTTTACCGGCGGCGTGAATCTGGCAGATGAGTACATCAACCACATAGAAAAGTATGGCCGCTGGAAGGACTCGGCCCTGATGTTGGAAGGCGAAGGCGTGCGCTCCATGACGGCACTGTTTTTGCAGATGTGGAGCATCCTGTGCCAGCCGGAGTTTGAGCAGTTCCTGTCCGATCCCATCCCGGCGGCAGCAAACGCCAAGGGCTTTGTGGTGCCCTACGGAGACTGCCCGCTGGACGGTGAGCGGGTGGGCGAAATGGTGTACATGGATATGCTCAACCGCGCCCGGAAGTATGTGCACATCATCACGCCGTATCTGATCCTGGACGGCGAGCTGGAAACGGCCCTGCGCTTTGCGGCAGAGCGCGGTGTGGATGTGCACCTGATCCTGCCCGGCAAGCCGGATAAGTGGTTCGTTTATGCACTGGCCAAGACCCACTACAAGGCGCTGATTTCTTCGGGTGTGAAGATCAGCGAGTGGCAGCCCGGCTTTACCCATGCGAAGATCGTGATCGCCGACGGAGTGGAAGCTGTGGCGGGTACCATCAATCTGGACTACCGCAGCCTGTACCATCACTTTGAAAACGCGGTCTGGATGCGCGGCACCGACTGCATTGCCAACATGGAAGCGGATTTTCAGGATACGCTCACCCGGTGCCGCAGGGTGGAGCAGACGAGAGAAAGTATCTGGCAGGGCAAAAAGCTGCTGCATCTGGCGGGCATCCTGCTCAAGTTCATTGCGCCGCTGGTGTGAAAGACTCCTTCCGTCATGGCTGCGTAAGCAGACAGGAGAAGCTCTGAATACAAAAAGGCCCGCTGCCTTTCGACAGCGGGCCTTTTGTTACCGATTTAAATAAAAACCAGCGCTTAGTTCTGCTTCATGCGAGCGAAGCAGTCAGAGCAGTAGACCGGACGGTCCTCACGGGGCTGGAAGGGGACCTTGCAAGCCTTGCCGCAAGCTGCGCAGACAGCATCGAACATCTGACGCTCACCGCTGTTGCTGCGTGCGCCGCCGTTCTTGCGGGCGTCACGGCAGGGCTTGCAGCGCTGGGGCTGATTCTCGAAGCCGCGAGATGCGTAGAACTCCTGCTCACCAGCAGTCCAAACAAATTCCTTACCGCAGTCCTTGCAGACCAGAGT
Source organism: Faecalibacterium sp. BIOML-A4 (assembly GCF_009679665.1). Lineage (NCBI taxonomy): Bacteria > Bacillati > Bacillota > Clostridia > Eubacteriales > Oscillospiraceae > Faecalibacterium > Faecalibacterium sp. BIOML-A4. The sequence goes on from NZ_WKZG01000017.1 coordinate 28,426, forward strand.
CTTGTCTTCAAACATAGTAGTATCTCCTCTTTAGTTAGTTCTTGCCCACGGAAGGATTGTAACCATACCTTTGGTTTTGGGACCATCGCGCTGATCAGTAAGCTTACCAGGGGCTTGAATGAATGGACGTCCTCCAATTGAGGACTTTTCTATTGTACCGTTCTTTTTGAAATTTGTCAACCAAAAAACAACCATTCGCCTTGTTATTTGTATAGATAGCACAATCCGACAGGGCTGATTTGGGTAAAATAACTGCCGGAAGATGAAAAAGGGGCTGCCGCACATTCCGTGCAGCAGCCCCCTGCAAAGCCCTTTGGAAAACGATTACTTCTCGAGGACTTCCTTGGTGTCGCGGGCGATCATCAGCTCCTCGTCGGTAGCAATGACCAGAGTGCGCACCTTTGCGCCCCAGGCAGTGATCTCGCACACATCGCCCACGGGGTGCTTGTTCTTCTCGGTATCGATGCGGATGCCCAGCCAATCCATGTGGTGGCAGACTTTTGCACGGGCGATCGCGTCGTGCTCACCGATGCCGCCGGTGAAGACGATGGCATCCACGCCGCCCATTGCAGCGATGTAAGCGCCAACGGTCTTCTTGATCTGGTAGTTCAGCATGTCGGAAGCCAGCTGTGCGCGCTTGTTGCCGGCAGCAGCTGCCTCTTCCACGTCACGCTTGTCGCTGGAAACACCGGAGATGCCCAGCAGGCCGGACTTCTTGTTCAGGATCTCGTCCAGCTCGTGGCCGGTGATGTTCAGGGTGTACTTCAGGTAGTTGACCACAGAGGGGTCCAGGTCGCCGCAGCGGGTGCCCATCATCAGGCCGGCCAGCGGGGTCATGCCCATGGAGGTGTCCACGACCTTGCCCTGATCCACAGCGGCAATGGAGGAACCGTTGCCCAGATGGCAGGTGATCAGCTTCAGGCGCTCAATAGGCTCTTCCAGATACTCGGCAGCCTTGTGAGCAACGTACTTGTGGCTGGTGCCGTGGAAGCCGTAGCGGCGCACGCCGTACTTCTCATAGTACTCATACGGAATGGCGTACATATAAGCCTTCGGAGGCATGGTGCTGTGGAAAGCGGTATCGAACACAGCCACCATGGGGATGTTGCCGAACACCTTGCGTGCGGCCTCGATGCCCAGAATGCCGGCGGGGTTGTGCAGGGGAGCCAGAGGGCTCAGCTCGCGGATGGTCTCGATGACCTCGTCGGTGATCAGGCAGCTCTCCTTGAACTTCTCGCCGCCGTGCACGACACGGTGACCGATGGCATCGATCTCGCTGACGTCGTTGATGCACTTGCCCTCGCCGGTGGTCATCTTCTTGACGACCTCGGCAAAAGCCTCGGTGTGGGTGGGGAAGATGGCGGGCGTGGTGGCCTTATGGCCGTTGGCCTCGTGGGTGATCATGCTGCTTTCCATGCCAATGCGCTCGCACAGGCCCTTGCACAGCACCTTCTCGCCGTCCATATCGATCAGCTGATACTTCAGGGAAGAAGAGCCGCAGTTAATAACCAGAACTTTCATCTGTGTTGCCTCCTGTATGTTTTTGGTCTGTCCTCTTTTTAAACCTGAGGACAGAATTTTACAGATTCCTGTGTTTATTATATAATAGGGTGGGCGGCTTTTCAAGCCGCAACCCGGGCAAAGCGGTAAAGCTTGTGTACAAGGTTTTTGTACATCCTGCCCACAAATGCGCAAAACCACTGCAGTTTTCTGTATATACGATATAAATTTAACAATCTTTCCGAGGGCGCAGCAGCCCTGCAGAGGAGCTTATCTATGAAATTTGCCGGTATCATTGCAGAGTACGACCCCTTTCACAACGGCCATGCATGGCAGTTGGCGCAGGCAAAAGCGCTGGGAGCACAGCATGTGGCGGTGGCCATGAGCTGCGGGTTGACCCAGCGCGGCGCACTGCCGCTGCTGCCGGAAGCGGTGCGGGTGCAGGCCGCCCTGCAGTGCGGGGCAGATCTGATATTTGCGCTGCCTGCGCCCTGTGCCTGTGCGGGGGCAGAGGCTTTTGCCCGGGCGGGGGTGCGCATCCTTGCCGCCGCCGGGTGTGATGCGCTGGTGTTCGGGGCAGAGACGCCGGACGCAGCCCTGCTGATGGAAGCTGCCCGGGTACTGAACAGCGAGGCCTACCGCACCGAGCTGAAGCGCCAGCTTGCAGCCGGTGCCCGCAGCTTTGCGGCGGCGCGGCAGGCGGCGGTGGAAGCGCTCTGCCCGGGCACGGCACTGGCCGCGCTGTTGGATAAGCCCAACAACAATCTGGCAGTAGAATACTGCAAGGCCATTCTGGAACAGGAGGCACCCATGACCCCGGTGCCGCTGCCCCGCGTGGGGGCGGGCCACGGGCAGGCCCTTGCCGAAAGCGGCCACGCCCAGTTTGCCAGTGCCAGCGCGCTGCGCGCCCTCTGGGCAGAGCAGGGCGCGGATGCGCTGACTCCTTATGTGCCGGAAAAAGCACTGGAGTTGTACAAAAAAGCGGAAATCGACGGAATGTATACGGATCATGCCGCTGCGGGCCGGTGTGAGCTGGCTCTGCTGCGGGCGGCCTGTGCACGACCGGAACCTTTTGCCGCAGTGCGGGGCGTTTCCGAGGGATTGGACCACCGGCTGGAAAACGCCGTGCGCAGCTGCACCGGCCTGCCCCAGCTGCTGGACGCGCTGACCACTGTGCGTTACCCCCGGGCCCGGATGCGCCGTCTTGCTATGGATGCGGCACTGGGCTATACGGCGGAGATCGTGCCTGCCCTGCCGCCCTATCTGCATTTGCTGGGGGCAAGGCGGGAAGCACTTCCGCTGCTGAAGCATGCATCCCTGCCGCTGAGCCACTCGCTGGCAAAGCTGGAAAAAGAAAACGATGCCTGCGCCCGCATGGCGGCGGCACAGGCAGGAGCCAGCGATTTTGGCGCACTGTGCCGCCGGGTGCCCGGGCCGATGGGGGGAGTATATCGTCAAAAAATTATCTTTTTGACGAATTGACAAAAAATAATCGAAGAAATTTTATGCAGAAACACTTGTGCCCGGACGGTTTGTGGTGTATGATTAAAGCAATGCAATGTTGGATACAACAAATGAGAACGGAATCAGAAAACCGCACGCAATAAGGAGGAAACTTCATGGCACTTCACGTTCTGGACGAAGCCAACCGCTGTCTGGGCTGCAAAAAGCCGCTGTGCCAGCAGGGCTGCCCCATCCACACCAACATCCCGGAGGTCATTCGGCTGCTCAAGGCAAACCAGATGGACGAAGCTGGCAGAATGCTGTTTGAGAATAACCCGCTGACCACCGTTTGTGCGTTGGTGTGCAACCACGAGAACCAGTGCGAGGGCCACTGCGTGCGCAACCGGATGCCAAGCCACGACCCGGTACACTTCTCCATTATTGAAGACTACATTTCCACGACCTACGCCAACAAAATGACCGCCGGCCCTGCCCCCAAAAACGGCATGAAGGCGGCAGTCGTTGGCTCCGGCCCGGCGGGCCTGACCATTGCGGTGCTGCTGGCACGCTGGGGCTACGATGTGACCATCTTTGATGCCCGGGATAAGATTGGCGGCGTCATGCGCTACGGCATCCCCAACTATCGCCTGCCGGACAGCGTGCTGGACGATTTCCAGTACCGCCATCTGGAGCTGAAGGGCATCAAGGTGCGGCCCAACACCACCATCGGCAAGACCATCACCATCGATGATCTGTTCCGCGACGGCTACAAGAGCGTGTTCATCGGTGCCGGTCTGTGGAAGGCCAACGCCATGCATATCAAGGGCGAAACTTTGGGAAATGTAGCCTTTGGCATCGATTATCTGGCAAACTCCAAGGCGTTCCGTCTGGGCAGCGATGTTGCCGTGATCGGCGTGGGCAACTCTGCCATGGACTGCGCCCGCACCGCCATCCGCAACGGTGCCCGCCACGTCACCTGCTATGCCCGCCGCGACGAGAGCTGCATCAGTGCTTCCGAGTACGAGGTGAGCTATGCAAAGCTGGAGGGCGTGGGCTTCCGCTTCTGCAAAGCACCGGTGGAGATCCGTGAGAACGGCCTGATCTGCCGCGATACCGTCAAGGGCGAGGACGGTAAATTTACGCAGGTGGAGGGCAGCGAGACCTTCTACCCCCACACCGGCGTGATCGTGTCGGTCAGCCAGGGCTCGGAGAGCAACCTCGTCAAGACCACTACCGGCATCGAGACCAACCAGAAGGGTCTGCTCACCGTCAGCGAGGACGGCAGCACCACCCGCGAGGGCGTATTTGCCGGCGGTGATGCCGTGATGGGCGCACGCACCGTGGTGGAGGCGGTGGCTGTGGCCAAGAAGGTGGCCGAGAGCATGGATGCCTACATGAAGAGCCTGCCTGCAGAAGAAGTGGCTGACCCCTATGCCAATATCCCGGTGTTCCAGACCCCCACCTCGGACGTGCTGGCAAAGCAGGAGATCTGACGAAATAAAGACAAACTTGGAAGAAACTGTAAAGCTTTTGCGTCTTTGCCGATCTTTGCCGCTCCGTTTGTTGACGGGGCGGCTTTTGCTTTGTATACTATTCATATACTTGTTTCTGATTTGTACAAAATGGATATAAAACGGTGAAAGGCGGTGGACGCTATCCTGAAAGCATCCCTCCCGAAACTGCGGGAAAAACTATTGGAAGCGCTACAGGCAGTGCTGCCCATTGCAGCCATCGTGCTGGTGCTCTGCTTTACCATTGCGCCGGTGTCGCCCAGCATCCTGCTGTGCTTTTTGCTGGGGGCCGCCATGATCGTGGTGGGCATCATGTTCTTCACACTGGGCGCGGAGATGAGCATGACCCCCATGGGCGAGCGCGTGGGTGCGGTGATCACCAAAAGCCGGAAGCTGCCGGTGATCTTGGGCATCGGCTTTCTGCTGGGCTTCCTCATCACCATTTCGGAGCCGGACCTGCAGGTGCTGGCAAATCAGGTGCCCTCCATCCCGAACCGCACCCTTATTTTATCGGTGGCGGCGGGCGTGGGCCTGTTTCTGGTGTTTGCCTTCCTGCGTATGCTCATTGGCATCTCGCTGCCAAAGCTGCTGGTGCTGTTCTACGGCATGATCTTTCTTCTGGCGGCGTTTGTGCCCAAGGAATTTCTTGCTGTGGCCTTTGACTCCGGCGGTGTGACCACCGGCCCCATGACTGTGCCCTTTATCATGGCGCTGGGCGTGGGTGTTTCGTCCATCCGCGGCGACCGCCACGCGGCGGACGACAGCTTTGGTCTGGTGGCCATGTGCTCCATCGGCCCCATTCTGGCAGTGCTCATTCTGGGCATCGTGTTCCGCGCCTCGGACAGCACCTATATCCCGCCGGTGCTGCCGGAGGTGAGCGACTCGGTGGAGCTGTGGCAGCTGTTCCATGTCAGCCTGCCTACGTATCTGGAAGAGATCGCTGTCTCGCTGCTGCCCATCATCGTGATGTTCGGCATTTTTCAATTTGTGGCTCTGCACATGGACCGCCGGTCACTGGGCCGCATTGCGGTGGGTCTTGCGTATACCTACGTGGGCCTTGTGCTGTTCCTCACCGGCGCAAATGTGGGCTTTATGCCCGCCGGTAATTATCTGGGTCAGGTGCTGGCCGGGCAGAGCTTCCGCTGGATCATCATTCCCATTGGAATGCTCATCGGTTACTTCATCGTCAAGGCTGAGCCGGCCGTCTATGTGCTGAACAAGCAGGTGGAAGAGGTGACCGACGGTGCCATTTCGGCCAAGGCCATGGGCACAGCCCTTTCGGCAGGTGTTTCCATCTCGGTGGGCCTTGCCATGGTGCGGGTACTCACCGGCATTTCCATTTTGTGGTTCCTCGTGCCGGGCTATGTGTTTGCCATCGGCATCTCCTTTGTGGTGCCAAAGCTGTTCACCGCCATTGCATTTGACGCGGGCGGCGTGGCATCCGGCCCCATGACAGCCACCTTCCTGCTGCCGCTGGCACAGGGTGCCTGCGTGGCCGTGGGCGGCAATATCGTCACCGACGCTTTCGGCGTGGTGGCCATGGTGGCCATGACCCCGCTCATTACGGTGCAGCTGATGGGTCTTGTGGCACAGCTGCGCACCCGCAAGGCCCGGCGGCTGCAGCCTGCGGCCATGGGTGCGGCCTTTGCCGGTCTGCCGGACGATGATATCATTGAACTGTAAGGAGGGCGCGGCATGAGTTCGTTGTTTTTGATGGTGACCATCACCGACCGCCGCTCCACCGATGCCTTTTTGCAGCTGTACCAGCAGCGCGGCGTGGATGTGAACCTGCGCACGGTGGGCAGCGGCACAGCGGTGCGGGAAACGCTGGCCACGCTGGGTCTGGAAAAGACCGAGAAGGCCGTGCTGCTGGCGGTGGTGACAGAGGATACATGGAAGGCCGTCCGGACAGACCTGCGCCGCAAAATGCGCATCGACGTGCCGGGCACCGGCATTGCATTCACGGTGCCGCTGAGCAGCATCGGCGGCAGAAGGGCGCTGATGTTCCTCACCCAGCACCAGCCGCTGACATTGAAGGAGGAGAGCACCTTGAAGGATACCCGTTACGAACTGCTGCTGGTAATCGCCAATCAGGGCCACACCGGCGCCATTATGGATGCCGCCCGCGCAGCAGGTGCTGGCGGTGGCACGGTGATCCACGCCAAGGGTACCGGCATGGAAGGCGCAGCCCAGTTCCTTGGCGTGGAGCTGGTGAACGAAAAGGAGCTGGTGCTCATCGTGGCCCGCACGCCGGAAAAGAACCGCATCATGAAAGCCATCATGGACGGTGCCGGGCCAAAGGCGGGCGCGATCGTGTTCTCGCTGCCGGTGACGGATACCGCCGGTCTGCGTCTGCTGGAGGACGAGGAACCGGTGCAGGAGACTTCTGCGCAGTAAACAACAAAATGTAATTTATTCCGGGATTATTCCGCATTTATGGGCAAAACGCTTGATAAATGCGGATTTTTTCGTTATCATAGAAGAAAGAAATTCAAGAATGAGGGACAAAAGATGATAAAGCTTTCATATGAGCAGCAGATCGCATTCAATTCGCTGTCCATCATCGTGGGCAATGCACTGTATGCGCTCACGGTGGTGCTGTTTCTTGTGCCGTCAGGCCTGATCACCGGCGGTGCCACCGGCATCGCACTGGGCATCAACCGTGCATTGGGACTGCCGGTGTCCGGTGTGCTGTTCGTCATCAACATGACCATGCTTACGGTGGGCTGGGTGCTGCTGGGGCGGCGCTTTGCCATCACCACCATTGCCAGCACCGTGCTCAGCCCCCTGTTTCTGGCTCTGTGGGAGCGGGTGTTCACAGGCTTTGTGCTCACCGATGATCTGGTGCTCAACACCATTTTTGCAGGCCTCGGCGTAGGCATTTCGCTGGGCATCACCATCCGGGCAGGCGCATCCACCGGCGGCATGGACATCCCTCCGCTGGTGCTGAACAAATATTTCCACATTCCGGTGTCGGCCAGTATGCTGGTGTTCGATATGCTCATCCTCTGCCTGCAGGCGGCGTTCAGCCCGCTGCAGCAGTGTCTGTACGGCATCGTGATGGTGATCGTGTATACGGTGGTGCTGGACAAGGTGCTCATCTTCGGCACTACCCGCACCGAGGTAAAGATCATCAGCCAGCACGCCGATGATATCCGCGAGGCCATCTTCACCCAGCTGGACCGCGGTGTGACCGTGCTGCATGGCGAGGGAGGCTACAGCCACGAGCCGGAGCAGGTGCTGCTGAGCATCGTGAGCAACCGCCAGCTGCCGAAGCTGGAAAAGCTGGCCCATGCCATCGACCCCACCTGCTTTATGATCGTGAGCCATGTGACCGAGGTGAGCGGGCGCGGCTTCTCGCTGGATAAGAATTACCAGTAAACGCTGAAAATCCCAGCAGATACTTGAAAAACAGTACCGGTTTAGGGTATAGTATAGAAGAACGGTAGGTTATGCCGTGATTTTACCCAACAGGAAAGGAAAACCATCATGTTTGATATTTTCAATATGCTCAAGAAGGAAGAACACAAGGACGCAAAGCAGGTGACCCGCGAGACCATCATCGGCGATATCCTGGATATGGACCAGACCACCGCTCCTTACTTCATGGAGATCGGCATGCACTGTCTGGGCTGCCCTGCATCCCGCGGCGAGAGCATCGAGGAGGCCTGTGCTGTCCACGGCGTGGACTGCGATGAGCTGATCGAGAAGCTGAACGAGCATCTGGCCGCAAAGAAGGCATAAATTGCTGCCCACACTGGATGCGCGTCTGGCTGCCGCCGCAGAGCTTGTGCGGCCGGGAGAGCCGGTGGCAGACATCGGCTGCGACCACGGCAAGCTGACGGCGGTGCTGGCGGCTTCGGGAAAATACCCGAAGGTAATCGGTGCCGACCTGCGGCCCGGCCCGCTGGCAAAGGCAGAGCAGACGCTGGAACATGCAGGCTGTAAAGACCGCGCTGAGCTTCGGCTTGGCGACGGTCTTTCTGTGCTTACGGAGAACGAAGTAGACAGCATCGTGCTGGCGGGCGTTTCCGCCCAGACCACTTGGGAAATTTTAGAGAAAGCCCCGTGGGTGTTCACCGTGGGAGGGCCGCGGATCATCATGATCCCGGCCACCCGCCACGACGCGCTGCGCCGCTGGTTGTGGGAGCATGGCTTCTCCTTTGCAGCCGACCGCCCGGTGCAGGCGGCGGGCCGCTGGTACGCGGTGATGGCGGCGGAGTACACCGGCAGGGTGTATGCGCCCACCTTTGCCGAGTGCCTGTTTGGCAGTACGGGAGAGTGGCCCGAGGGAAAAGGCTACGCCGACTGGCAGAAGGCAAAGCTGCCCCGGATGCGCCTTGGCGTGCCGGATGGCAGTCCGCTTGCCGCCGAGATCGATGCAATTTTAAAAGAGGGGACAGAAGGATGATAACAGTTAATCAGGTATACGAAGCAATGCAGGCCATCGCGCCGCTGGAGCTGGCGGAACACTGGGATAATCCCGGCCTGCTGGTGGACTGCGGCGGGCAGATGCACCGGGTGCTGGCAGCACTGGATATCACCCCCGAAGTGGTGGCCGAAGCCGCCGCAAAGCAGTGTGAGATGATCGTGTCCCACCACCCGGTCATTTTTGATCCGCTCAAAAAGATCGGCCCGCAGGATGTGCCTTTCCAGCTGGTGCAGGCAGGCATTTCTGCCATCTGTATGCACACCAATCTGGATGCTGCCGAGGGCGGCGTGAACGAAGTGCTGGCAGGCATCTTTGACATGAAGAATATGGAAACCTTTGCCGAGGGCTGCGGCCGTGTGGGAGCCATTGAAGAAATCGCGGTTCCGGAGCTTGCCCGCAAGGCACAGCAGGAGCTTGCTGCGCGCTGCAACCAGCCGAAGAACGGCCCGGCGGTGCAGGTGAAGTTTGTGGATGCGGGTAAGCCGGTCAAGCGCTTGGCGGTCATCAGCGGTGCGGGCGGAAGCCTGTTTGCAGATGCCATTGCTATGGGCGCGGACTGCCTGCTGACCGGCGAAGCCAACCATCACCATGCCATCGACGCCAAGCGGCTGGGCCTTTCGCTCATTGCGGCGGGCCACTATGCCACCGAATTTCCGGTGACTGCCGCCGTGGCTGCAAAGCTGCGCGCCGCCCTGCCGGAGCTGGAAGTGCTGGTGAGCACTGAAAACCGGGATCCGTATACGTATTTGTAAGGAAAAGCCGCTGCTTTTTCTTGCAGCGATTTTCCGGCTGAGATGAAGATTGCCGCTGCAGCCTCTTCTGTGAAAGAGTAATTCGGCAAAGCCCGCAGGCTTTGCCGAATTACAAATACAAATAAAAATTCCGCTGATTATGGCCAAAGCGAATGCGGCGGCCATTTAAAATCGTTAAACGAGGTAAACACTATGGCATTGGATGCCGCGACACTGGCCCTTACGGCAGCAGAGCTCAAAGCAACGCTGACCGACGCCAAGATCGCAAAACTATTTGAACCCACCCGTGATGAGCTGGTGCTCACCCTGCGTACCCGCACGGATACCTATGCGCTGCTGCTTTCAGCCCGCAGCGGTTCCGCCCGCGTGTGCCTGACCGAAGAAAGCTTTGAAAACCCGGAAACGCCGCCCTCCTTCTGTATGCTGATGCGCAAGCATCTCACCGGCGGCAGGCTGCTGGACGTGCACATGGAGCCGGGAGACCGCATCGTCTATTTTGATTTCCAGTGCACCAACGAGATGGGCGACCTTGTGCGCAACACCCTGTGTGCCGAATTGATGGGCCGCTACTCCAATCTGGTTCTGGTGCAGAACAGCAAGATCATTGACGCACTCAAGCGCGTGGATTTTGAGGACAGCGATGTGCGCCAGCTGCTGCCGGGCCTGCCCTACACCACGCCGCCCAAGCCTGCAAGACCGGACTTCCTGCTGGTGAGCAGTGCGTCCATCGTGGCAGCAGCCTGCCAGAGAGATCTGCCGGTGGCAGATGCCCTCAACAAGACCGTGGCCGGTGTTGGCCCGGTGGTCTGCCGCGAAGCTGCATGGCGTGCCTTTGACGGCGAACATCTGCCCGCCAATGAGCTGACCGAGGAACAGAAGCGCAAGCTTATGGCCGCCATCGACGAGCTGAAGGAAGAGCACGCAACCGGCGGTACGCCCTGCAGCGTCACCGACCCCAGCGGCAAGCCCATCGAGTATACCTTCTTCCGCCCGCAGCAGTACGGCGAAAAATATATTATAAAGGAGTGGCCCTCCTTCAACGCCATGCTGGAGGGCTACTACGCTGAGAAGGACCGCGCGGAACGCCTGCGCACCAAAAGCAAGGAGCTGCACAAGGCCGTGCACAATATGTACGAGCGCGCCGTGCGCAAGCAGGCCGCCCGTCAGGAAGAGCTTGCTGCCAGCGGCAAGAGCGAAAAGCTGCGTCTGTACGGTGAGCTGCTCTCGGCAAACCTCTATCTGGCCCAGAAGGGCATGAAGAGCATCACCGTGCCCAACTGGTACGACGAGGGCAAGGAAGTGACCATCCCGCTGGACCTGCGGTTCACACCTAGCCAGAACGCTCAGAACTTCTTCAAGAACTATAAAAAGAAGCAGACCGCCGCCCGGATGCTGGTGGACCTGCTGGCAGAGGGTGAAAAGGAGATCGCCTATCTGGAAACGGTGCTCTACGAGGTGGAGTCCGCTTCCGGTGAGGCGGCCCTCAACGAGATCCGGGCAGAGCTGAAGAGTCAGGGCTACCTGAAATACTACAAGCAGCGGGATAAGCGCCAGAAGCCCGCAGACTTCCTGCGGTTCACTTCCACCGAGGGCTTTGAGATCCTGGTGGGCCGCAACAACGCCCAGAACGACAAGCTCACCCTGCACACCGCCCGGGGCAAAGACCTGTGGTTCCATGTGCAGAAGGCCCCCGGCAGCCACGTTGTGGTCATGAGCCGGGGCGAGGAGATCCCGGACACCACCAAGCAGGAGGCCGCGGAGCTGGCAGTCATCTACTCCAGCACCTACAAGGCGGGCGCCGGCGCCAAGGTGGCGGTGGACACCACCGAGGTGAAAAACATCTGGAAAGCCAGCGGTGCCAAACCCGGCATGGTGCTGTACGAGGTGTACACCACGGTCTACATCACGCCCCGGGATGGGCTGGCGGAACAGCTGAAAAAGAAATGATCTAAATGGCCTCCGCTTTGCTCTGGCCGTCTTCAGCGGAAGAATTATTTATATTTTCGGCATACCGGAGCGTCTGCGGACGCTCCGGTATGCCATTTTCACGGGTGGGGTCGTAAAGGCGACCGGCATCTGCAGCGCCTGCTTCCTGCGGAAGCAGCAGCGCGGCAGGAAAGCAGCCTCGCCCTCTCCATCTGCTCACTACGTTCGCATCCATCTCTCCCAAGGGGAGAGGCCTTGGCAAAGAGATGAAGTTTGCGTGGACTGCCAAGGGCTCTCCCTTTGGGAGAGCTGTCACGAAGTGACTGAGAGGGTGAGGCCGCTTCCCCTTGTATAATAGGTATAATCCGCAGCAAAACCGTCCATACTACCTCTGCAAAAGCGGGGTAGGGGAGTTTTCCACCGGCAGAAAAGCCTGCGGATTGTGCATCTTGCACAGAAAATGCGCGCTTTGACAAAACGGAGAAAATAAAAAAGAAAATTCGTTCTTTTTTCTAAAAAACACTTGCCAAATGCACGAAGGTGTGATAGAATAACTCTCGGCTGCAAAGGGCTTGTGCGATACAAGTCGTGCAGGCCAGCGATATGCGTAGATGCGGGAGGTTGTCATCCGGCGATAGCTGCGATGGGTTATTTCCGCGGAGTATGTCCGATCTTAGAACCGGGCGAAAGAATTACTGACAGCGATGGAATACGTTCCCTCGGCAGAGAAGTTACTCCTCTGCGAAACGGGCGGAACCAATGTTCGGATTTGATTTGCTAATATGTTTCCGGGAGAACTGCCATGCGGTTCACCGGTTTTTATAGTGCCAAATCGAGGAACACCCGGAACTGTGTAGAGCAATTTATCGGCTCGCCTAGGGCAAAATCAATTTTTTCAGGAGGCGTAAGCAATGGCAGTCAAAGAGAAAATCAGAATCCGTCTGCAGAGCTATGATGCTCAGCTGATCGATGCCGCAGCAGAGAAGATCGTGGAGACCGCAAAGCACACCGGTGCACGCGTGTCCGGCCCCATCCCCCTGCCCACCGATCGTGAGATCGTTACCGTTCTGCGCGCTACCCACAAGTACAAGGATAGCCGCGAGCAGTTCGAGAGCCGCACTCATAAGCGTCTGATCGACATTCTGAAGCCGTCCAACAAGACGGTCGAGGCTCTGATGAGCCTCCAGCTCCCCGCTGGCGTGGACATCGAGATCAAGCTGTAAAAGACACTCGATCAAATTCGATGCCCTCGTTTCCCGAGGGGTCATGTTGGCAGTGACGTGCGCTGCCAACCAATAACCTTTACAGGAGGAAAAGAAAATGGTTAAAGGCATTATCGGCAAGAAAGTCGGTATGACCCAGCTGTTCGACGCGAACGGCAAGGTCGTTCCCGTCACCGTCATCGAGGCTGGTCCCTGCACCGTCGTGCAGAAGAAGACCGTCGAGAGCGATGGCTACCAGGCTGTTCAGCTGGGCTTCGGCGAGGTTTCCGCCAAGAAGGTCAACAAGGCAGCTGCAGGCCACTTCAAGAAGGCAAACGTTGCCCCCAAGAAGACCCTGCGCGAGTTCCGTCTGGAAGATGTTTCCGCAATGAACGTTGGCGACGTGCTGAAGGCTGATGTCTTCGCAGAGGGCGACAAGGTGGACGTTGTGGGCGTTTCCAAGGGCAAGGGCTACCAGGGCGTTATCAAGCGCTACGGTCAGCACCGTCTGCGTGAGAGCCACGGCACCGGTCCTGTTGCTCGTCATGCAGGTTCTAACGGTTCCACTTCTACCCCTGCTCGCGTGTTCCCCGGCAAGCGCCTGCCCGGCCACATGGGCTTTGTGCGCGTCACCGTGCAGAACCTGACTGTTGTCAAGGTTGACACCGAGAACAATCTGATCGCTGTCAAGGGTGCGGTCCCCGGTTCCAAGGGCACCATCATCACTCTGGCCAACAGCGTGAAGGCGTAAGGAGGAAAGCTACAATGGCAAAGTTTAACGTAGTCGATATGAACGGTCAGCATGTTAGCGAGATCGAGCTTTCCGACGCCGTGTTCGGTATCACCCCGAACGAGAAGGCTGTCCACATTGCTGTGGTGAACTTCCTGGCCAACCAGCGTCAGGGCACCCAGAACACCAAGATCCGCATGGAAGTTTCCGGCGGCGGCAAGAAGCCCTGGCGTCAGAAGGGCACCGGCCACGCTCGTCAGGGTTCCATCCGTGCACCGCAGTGGACTCACGGCGGCGTCGCTCTGGGCCCCAAGCCCCGCAGCTACAACTACCACATCAACAACAAGGTCAAGCGCCTGGCTCTGCTGAGCGTTCTGTCCGACAAGGCTGCCAATGGCAACATGGTCGTTGTTGACAAGTTCGCTTGCGATGAGTACAAGACCAAGACCGTGGTTGCAATGCTGAACGCTGTTGGCGCCGGCAAGAAGAACCTGCTGGTCAATGAGACTGTCGATGCAAAGTTCGTCAAGAGCGCTGGCAACATTGCCGGTGTGAAGACCACCTTCGCAGGCAGCGTGAACACCTACGATGTGCTGAACGCCGACAAGCTGATCATCAGCGTCGACGCAGCTAAGAAGCTCGAGGAGGTGCTTGGCTAATGAAAACCGCACATGATATCATCCTGAAGCCGGTCATTACCGAGAACTCCATGGCTGGCATCGCTGACAAGAAGTACACCTTCAAGGTCGCTACCGATGCTACCAAGGTCGAGATCGCTCAGGCCGTTGAGGTCCTGTTCCCGGGCGCTAAGGTCGCAAAGGTCAACACCATCTCTGTGCGCGGCCGTTTCCGCCGCCAGGGCATGCACGCCGGTTACACCGCTGCATCCAAGAAGGCTATCGTGACCCTGACCAAGGACTCCAAGGAGATCGAGTTCTTCAACAGCATGGTCTAAGCCGAACCCGCCGAGGGTTCCTCTATGGGGATATGACCCCGATAATAATTCATAAGATAAACAAAGGAGAATAGCACTATGGCTATCAAGAAGTATGGCCCCACTACTCCGGGCCGCCGCGGCATGACCGTCACGGATTACAGCGTCCTGTCTAAGGTCGCTCCCGAGCGCAGCCTGCTGGAGCCCATGAAGAAGCACAGCGGCCGCAACAACACCGGCCGCATCACCGTCCGTCATCAGGGCGGCGGCAACCGCACCAAGTATCGTGTCATCGACTTCAAGCGTCAGAAGACCGATATGCCCGCTACCGTCAAGACTCTCGAGTACGATCCGAACCGCAGCGCATTCATCGCTCTGGTCGAGTACACCGATGGCGTCAAGAGCTACATCATTGCTCCCGATGGCCTGAAGGTGGGCGATGTGGTCATCAGCAGCAAGTCTGCCGATATCAAGCCCGGCAACTGCCTGCCCTTCGAGAACATCCCCGTCGGTACCATCATCCACAACATCGAGCTGTATCCCGGCCGCGGCGCTCAGCTGGTTCGTTCCGCTGGCAACATGGCTCAGCTGATGGCTAAGGAAAATGGCTACGCTCTGGTTCGTCTGCCCTCCGGTGAGATGCGCAACGTGCCCGTGAACTGCACCGCAGTCATCGGTCAGGTTTCCAACATCGACCACGAGAACGTCAACCTGGGCAAGGCTGGCCGCAAGCGCCACATGGGCGTGCGTCCCGGCAGCCGTGGTACCGTCATGAACCCCTGCGACCATCCCCACGGTGGTGGCGAGGGCCGCGCACCTGTTGGTCACTCCGGTCCTATGACTCCCTGGGGCAAGCCCGCTCTGGGTCTCAAGACTCGCAAGCATCATAAGCGCTCCGATAAGCTGATCGTGAAGCGTGCAGGTAAGTAAGAGAGGAGTTTAAGACAATGGGTAGAAGCATTAAAAAAGGACCTTTCGTCCAGGCTGCTCTTATGAAGCACGTTGAAGCGATGAACGCTTCCGGCAAGAAGCAGGTCATCAAGACCTGGAGCCGCGCCTCCACGATCTTCCCCGAATTCGTTGGTCACACCTTTGCCGTCCACGACGGCCGCAAGCATGTGCCTGTGTATGTGACTGAGGACATGGTTGGCCACAAGCTGGGTGAGTTCGTTCCCACCCGTACCTTCAAGGGCCACACTGGTAATTCTAAGTAATAGAGGGAGGAACACAACATGGAAGCTCGGGCAATTCTTCGTTATGCCCGCATTAGTCCTCGTAAGGTGTCTATCGTTATGGATCTGATCCGTAACAAGCCCCTGGACGAAGCGCTGGCAATCCTGCAGTACACCCCGAAGGCAGCTTGTGAGCCCCTTCTGAAGCTGGTGAAGTCTGCAGCCGCTAATGCGGAAAACAACTTCAATATGGACAAGAACAACCTCTACGTCGCCGAGTGCTACGTCTGCCCCGGCCCGACGCTGAAGCGCATGATGCCTCGTGCACAGGGCCGCGGCTACCGCATCCTGAAGCGCACCAGCCACATGACCGTTGTTCTGAAAGAGAAAGAGTAAGGAGGGAAAACAATGGGCCAGAAAGTAAATCCGCACGGCATTCGTGTCGGCGTTATTAAAGACTGGGACAGCCGCTGGTTTGCCTCCAAGAAGGATTTCAGCGATAACCTCGTCGAGGACCACAAGATCCGCACTGAGCTGAAGGCTCAGCTGAAGGATGCTGGTGTGCCCAAGATCGAGATCGAGCGTACTGTGGACCCGTCCACTTCCGCTCCTCGCGTAACTGTCAACATCTACTGCGCTAAGCCCGGCATGGTCATCGGCAAGGGCGGCGAAGAGCGCGTTGCTCTGCAGAACAAGCTGACCAAAGAGTATGGCAAGACTGTCATCGTCAATGTCATCGAGGTCAAGAGCGCTGCTACCAACGCTCAGCTGGTTGCTGAGGATATCGCTCGTCAGCTGGAGAACCGCGTGACCTTCCGTCGTGCCATGAAGCAGTGCATGCGCAATGCCATGAGCCCCCGCGATCGCGCAACCGTTCCCGCAAAGGGCATCAAGGCAATGTGCTCCGGCCGTCTGGGCGGCGCTGATATCGCTCGTACCGAGAGCTATCACGAGGGCACCATTCCCCTGCAGACCCTGCGTGCTGACATTGACTACGGCTTTGCAGAGGCTGCTACCACCTACGGCCGCATCGGCGTCAAGGTGTGGGTCTACAAGGGCGAAGTCCTGAAGAGCGCTAAGACCGCTCAGAAGAAGGAAGGAGGCAACAAGTAATGTTACTGCCTAAGCGTGTTAAGTACCGCCGCGTCCAGCGCGGCCGCATGACCGGCAAGGCTACCCGCGGCAACGTGGTGTGCCAGGGCCAGTACGGCCTTGTTGCTCTGGAGCCGGCATGGATCTCTTCCACCCAGATCGAGGCTGCTCGTGTTGCCATGACTCGTTACATCAAGCGTGGCGGCAAGGTGTGGATCAAGATCTTCCCCGATAAGCCCGTGACTGAAAAGCCCGCTGAGACCCGCATGGGTTCCGGTAAAGGCTCTCCCGAATACTGGGTCGCTGTTGTGAAGCCCGGCCGCGTTCTGTTCGAGCTGGCAGATGTCGATGAGGCAACTGCTCGTGAGGCTCTGCGCCTGGCTATGCACAAGCTGCCCATCAAGTGCAAATTTGTTGTCCGTGAGGACTCCGTGAAGGAGGATGGCACCAATGAAGGCTAATGAACTCCGCGAAATGCAGACCGCAGAGCTGACCAGCAAGCTGGCAGACCTGAAGGCCGAGCTGTTTAACCTGCGCTTCCAGCATGCCATCAACCAGCTGGAGAACCCCGGCCGCATCGAAGCAGTCAAGAAGGACATCGCCCGCGTGATGACCGTTCTGGCTGAGAAGCAGTAAGGAGGTTAAACGATGGAAGAACGTAATCTGAGAAAGACCCGCGTCGGCGTCGTCGTGTCCGACAAGATGGATAAGACCATCGTGGTTGCCGTTAAGGATAGCGTGCAGCACCCCCTGTACAAGAAGATCCTGAAGCGTACCGCCAAGTTCAAGGCTCGTGATGAGCAGAACGAGTGCGGCATCGGTGACCGTGTTGAGATCATGGAGTGCCGCCCCCTGTCCAAGGATGTGCGCTGGCGCCTGGTCCGTATCGTTGAGAAGGCAAAGTAATTTGCCCGCTGCTTTGAACAGTTTGAAAGGAGATATCTGATATGGTTCAGATGCAAACTTATCTCAAAGTTGCCGACAACACCGGTGCCAAGGAGCTGATGTGCTTCCGCGTGCTGGGCGGCACCCGCAAGAGATACGCAAACATTGGTGACGTCGTGGTCTGCTCTGTCAAGAAGGCAGCCCCCGGCGGCTCCGTTAAGAAGGGCGACGTTGTGAAGGCTGTCATCGTGCGCAGCAAGCATGGCGTGCGCCGCGACGACGGCTCCTACATCCGTTTCGATGAGAACGCCGCCGTTATCGTCATGGCCGACAAGAGCCCCAAGGGTACCCGTATCTTTGGACCCGTTGCTCGTGAGCTGCGTGATGCCGGCTACACCAAGATCCTGAGCCTGGCTCCGGAATCGCTGTAAGGAGGTTTTAAAAATGAATAATCTTCATGTTAAAACCGGCGACAACGTTATGATCATCAGCGGCAAGGACAAGGGCCACACTGGTAAGGTCCTGCAGGTCAGCCCCTCTGAGAACAAGGTCATCGTTGAGGGCCAGAACATGGTTACCAAGCACGTCAAGCCTCGTCGTCAGGGCGAGCAGGGCGGCATCGTCAAGGCTGAGGGTGCTATGTACGCATCCAAGGTCATGCCCATCTGCCCCAAGTGCGGCAAGGCCGTGCGTGTGGGCCACGTCGAGAAGGACGGCAAGATGGTTCGCGTCTGCAAGAAGTGCGGCGCTGAGCTGTAAGAAAGGAGTAAGGAACAATGGCTCGTTTGAAAGAACAGTATGTCAATGAAATTGCTCCTGCTCTGAACTCCAAGTTCGGTTACAAGAGCGTTATGCAGATCCCCAAGCTGGACAAGGTCGTCATCAACGTTGCCTGCGGCGAAGCCAA
Source organism: Faecalibacterium sp. BIOML-A4 (assembly GCF_009679665.1). Classification (NCBI taxonomy): domain Bacteria; kingdom Bacillati; phylum Bacillota; class Clostridia; order Eubacteriales; family Oscillospiraceae; genus Faecalibacterium; species Faecalibacterium sp. BIOML-A4. Next base: position 46,912 of record NZ_WKZG01000017.1, read on the forward strand.
GGACAACGAGAAGATCCTGGAAGCTGTCATGAAGGATCTGGGCCAGATCACTGGCCAGAAGGCAGTTGTGTGCCGTGCCAAGAAGAGCGTTGCTAACTTCAAGCTGCGCCAGGGCACTCCCATCGGCTGCAAGGTCACCCTGCGCGGTGAGCGTATGTATGAGTTCGTCGATCGCTTCTTCAACATCGCACTGCCCCGTGTCCGCGACTTCCGCGGCATCAACGGCAACGGTTTTGATGGCCGCGGCAACTTTGCATGCGGCATCAAGGAGCAGATCATCTTCCCCGAGATCGACTTCGAGAAGGTCGATGCAGTCCGCGGCATGGATGTCTGCTTTGTCACCACTGCCAAGACTGACGAAGAGGGCAAGGAGCTGCTGAAGGCTCTGGGCGCTCCGTTCGCAGAGAACAACTAAGGGAGGAGATTTCTACAATGGCTAAACTGTCTATGAAGCTGAAGCAGTCTCGTCCTGCTAAGTTCTCTACCCGTGCATACACCCGCTGCCGCATCTGCGGCCGTCCCCACTCCGTGCTGCGCAAGTACGGCGTGTGCCGTGTGTGCTTCCGTGAGCTGGCCTACAAGGGCGAGATCCCGGGCGTGAAGAAGGCTTCCTGGTAATCAAGCCAGAGGGCCGGATAATTTGTCGGATATCCGCCCCGGGGCAACGATGTTTCGGGGCGGTATCATTATAAAACAAACGAGAGCTAATCTAAGGAGGTTAGTGGCAAATGCAGATTACTGATCCTATCGCGGACCTGCTGACTCGCATCCGCAACGCTAGCACTGCCAAACACCCTTCTGTGGAGATCCCCGCTTCCAACATGAAGAAGGCTATCTGCCAGATTCTGGTTGACGAGGGCTACATCAAGGGCATGCAGGTCAAGAACGACACCGTTCAGGGCACCATCGTTGTCACCCTGAAGTATCAGGCTAACGGCGAGCCCGTTATCGCTGGTCTGCGCCGCGTGTCCAAGCCCGGCCTGCGCATCTACACCAACTGCGAGGATATGCCCAAGGTCATGAAGGGCCTGGGCACCGCAATCATTTCCACCTCTAAGGGCATCATGACTGATAAGGCTGCACGTGCTGCACACGTCGGCGGCGAAGTCCTGGCCTACGTGTGGTAAGAAAGGGGTAAAAGACAATGTCGAGAATTGGAAGAAAACCCATCGTCATTCCTGCCGGCGTTACTGTCACTGTCGATGAGGCAGCACATCACGTCGCCGTCAAGGGCCCCAAGGGCAGCCTGAATTCCAACTATCATCCCCTGATGACCGTCAAGGTCGAGGGCAATGAAGTTCTGGTTACCCGCCCCAATGACGAACCCCAGGCCCGCAGCCTGCACGGCCTGACCCGTACCAACATCGCCAACATGGTGAACGGTGTTGTGAACGGCTACGAGAAGAAGCTGGAGATCGTGGGCGTCGGCCTGCGCTGCCAGAAGCAGGGCTCCAACCTGGTCATGAACCTGGGCTTCTCTCATCAGGTGAACATTCCTGATACTGAGGACTGCACCATCGTGTGGCAGGATCCCAACCACTTCACCGTTACCGGTATTGACAAGCAGAAGGTCGGCCAGTATGCTGCCGAGATCCGCGCCAAGAAGCCGCCCGAGCCTTACAAGGGCAAGGGCATTCGCTACGAGGGCGAGGTTGTCAAGCACAAAGAAGGCAAGGCCGGCAAGGGCAAGAAATAAGGTAAGGAGTGAAAGACAATGGTTAAGCAGATCGACAAGAACGAAGCTCGTCTTCGTCGTCATCGCCGCGTTCGTAACAAGATCAGCGGCACCGCAGCACGTCCTCGCCTGGATGTTTTCCGCTCCGCCAAGCACATTTACGCTCAGATCATCGATGATGAGCAGGGCGTGACTCTGGTGTCGGCTTCTACTATGGACAAGGACTTCAACGGCAACGGCGGCAACGTCGAGGCCGCTGCTGAGATCGGCAAGAAGATCGCAGCAAAGGCTCTGGAAAAGGGCATCACCGAGGTCGTGTTCGACCGTGGTGGCTACGTTTATCATGGCCGTGTTAAGGCCCTGGCTGATGGCGCCCGTGAGGGCGGCCTGAAGCTGTAATGAGAGGAGGAAACACATTATGGCTATGAGAAACCGTGAAGACGACGGCATGATCACCAAGGTTGTCTCCATCAACCGCGTTTCCAAGACTGTCAAGGGCGGCCGCATCATGAAGTTTGCCGCTCTGGTTGTCGTGGGCGACGGCAAGGGCACCATTGGTTACGGCATCGGCAAGTCCGGCGAAGTGCCTGAGGCAATCCGCAAGGGCGAAGCTGCTGCTAAGAAGAACATGCACAAGGTTGCCCTGAAGGGCACCACCATCCCCCACGAGATCGTCGGCAAGTACGGCGCAGGCGCCGTTCTGCTCAAGCCGGCTGCACCTGGTACCGGTATGATCGCCGGCGGCCCTGTGCGTGCCGTCATTGAGGCTGCTGGCATCAAGGACATTCGTGCGAAGTCTATGCGTTCCAACAACCCCATCAACGTTGTTTCTGCTACCTTCGCAGGTCTGTGCGGCCTGGTCAGCGCTGAGTCTGTCGCTGAGAAGCGCGGCAAGACCGTGAAAGAAATTCTGGGTTAAGGAGGTAACAAACCATGGCAGATAAGATGCTCAAGATCGAGCTGAAGAAGAGCCTGATTGGCCGCGGCGCTAAGCAGATTGCTACCGCTGAGGCTCTGGGCCTGAAGAAGCCGGGCGACGTTACCGTTCAGCCTGACAATGCCGCTACGCAGGGCAAGATCGCAAAGATCGGCTTTATGCTCAGCGTCACCGAAGCCTAATAGCAGGGGGTATACGCATAATGAAACTTCATGAATTGCACGCGATTCCCGGCGCAAACAAGGCTGTGACCCGCAAGGGCCGCGGCATTGGCTCCGGCAATGGCAAGACTGCCGGCTTCGGCAGCAAGGGCCAGAAGGCCCGTTCCGGCGTGAAGCACGCTGGTTTCGAGGGCGGCCAGATGCCTCTGGCACGCCGCCTGCCCAAGGTTGGCTTTAACAACATCTTTGCTACCCAGTACGCCATCGTCAACGTGGCTGATCTGGAAGCTGCTTTCAATGCCGGCGATGTCGTCGATACCGAGGCTCTGAAGGCAAAGGGTCTGGTCAAGAAGACTCTGGACGGCGTTAAGGTTCTGGGCAACGGCGAGCTGACCAAGGCTCTGACCGTGAAGGCCGCAGCCTATTCCGCTTCTGCCAAAGAGAAAATCGAGAAGGCAGGCGGAAAGGCTGAGGTGATGTAAGGTGTTCCAGACATTCCGTAACGCATGGAAGATCCCCGAGCTTAAAAATCGTCTCCTGTTCACGCTGGCGATCCTCGTGGTGTACCGTCTGGGCTGTGCCATCCCCGTTCCGTTCGTTTCCGGCTCTGCGCTGACGCAGATGTTCGCAAACGGCGACATGCTCTCCTATCTGAACATGATGAGCGGTGGTGCTCTGGCCCGTTGCACGCTCTTCGCGTTAGGTGTGACACCCTATATCAACGCCTCCATTATTGTGCAGCTGCTCACCGTGGCAATTCCCGCGCTGGAAAATCTGGCAAAGGAAGCCGACGGCCAGCAGAAGCTGCAGCAGATCAACCGGTACGCAGGTGCTGTGGTCGCTCTGATCATGAGCATCGGCTACTACTTCGTGATCCGCAATATGGGCGCACTGAAGTACGTTTCCGGCGGTGCCGGCATCTTTGCCGCCATCGTCATCATCGCAACCTTTGTGGCTGGCGCACAGCTGATCACATGGTGCGGTGAGCAGATCGATGACAAGGGCATCGGCAACGGTGTCTCGCTCATCATCTTTGCTTCGATCGTCTCCAACTGGTCTTCGCTGTACACCTCTGTCAAGGGTCTGCTGACTCAGGCAGCGTCCGGCAAGCCCCAGTACTACTTCTTCCTGCCGCTGCTGATCGTGCTGGCACTGGTGGCTGTGGTCTTCGTGGTCGTCATGACCAACGCAGAGCGCCGCATCACCATTCAGTACGCAAAGCGCGTGGTAGGCCGCAAGCAGATGGGCGGTCAGAACAGCTATCTGCCCCTGAAGCTGAACATGAGCGGCGTTATGCCCATCATCTTCGCTTCGGCTCTGGTGTCCATCCCGGGCACCATCGGCAGCTTCCTGCAGATCGACCAGCAGGCACACCCGGTGTGGTATGCATTCTTCCACACCTTCAACTACACCTCCTGGCTGTACGTTGTGATCTACCTGCTGCTGATTCTGGCATTCAACTACTTCTATGTGGCCATCCAGTACAACCCCGTTGAGATCGCCAACAATCTGCGCCGCAACAACGGCTCAATCCCCGGCTTCCGTCCCGGCAAGCCGACCAGCGATTTCATCACCCGCACCCTGAACAAGATCACCCTCATCGGTGCCATCTTCCTGGCTGCGGTGGCTGTGCTGCCGATCATTCTGGGCAACCTGACCGGTATGAGCATCCAGCTGGGCGGTACCAGCCTGCTGATCGTGGTTGGTGTGGCACTTGATACCACCCGCAGCCTCGACAGCTTCATGACGATGCGCAACCACAAGGGTTTCCTTGGTTGATCCACAATAATTAAGATGTGAGAAAGCACTGGAAAGGAGAGTACGCTCGAACTTTTCAGTGCTTTTTTACTTTTTTGGAGTTTACATCCTCTAACAAAGGAAAGGAATGATCCTATGAATCTGATCCTGTTGGGCGCACCTGGTGCTGGTAAGGGCACTCAGGCCGAGATCATCTGCGCCAAGCTGAACATCCCCTCCATCAGCACCGGCAACATTCTGCGCGCTGCTGTCAAGGAAGGCACCGAGATGGGCCTGAAGGCAAAGAGCTTTATGGACGCTGGCGCTCTGGTGCCCGATGAGGTCATCATCGGCATCCTGAAAGAGCGTCTGGCTCAGCCGGACTGCGCAAACGGCTTTATCCTGGACGGTGTGCCCCGCACCATCGCTCAGGCCGAGGCCATCGAGACCATGGGCATCCGCATCGACAAGGTGCTGGAGCTGCAGGTCGAGGACAATGTGATCGTTGACCGCATGAGCGGCCGCCGCGTCTGCGAGAAGTGCGGCGCAAGCTACCACATCGTCAACAAGAAGAGCAAGGTCGAGGGTGTATGCGACCTGTGCGGCGGCAAGACCGTCATCCGCAAGGACGACCAGCCTGCCACCGTGCTGGATCGTCTGAAAGCATATCATGAGCAGACCGAGCCGCTGGTGGAGTTCTACCGTACCCGCGGCAAGCTGGCAGAGATCAAGTTCTGCCCCTCCATCGAGGAGACCACGGCTGAAGTCATGAAAGCTTTGGAGGCATAATCGTGATTCAGATCAAAAATGCGAAAGAGCTGGACGGCATGCGCAAGGCAAATGCCCTGAGCGCAGCTGCCCTGAAGTACGGCGGTGAGCATATCGAAGCAGGTATGACCACATGGGAATTGGATAAGCTGATCTACGACTTCATCGTGAAGCACGGCGGCACCCCCAATTTCAAGGGTCTGTATGGCTTTCCGGGCACGGCCTGCATCAGCCTGAACGATACCATCATCCATGGTATCCCTTCGCATGACATCGTCATTCGTCCCGGTGATATCGTCAGCATCGACACCGGCGCAAAGATCGACGGCTTCAACGGCGACAATGCCTGCACCTATGCGGTGGGTAAGGTCGATCTGGAAGCACAGCGCCTGCTGGATGTGACCAAGGCTGCTCTGTATAAGGGCATCGAGCAGGCTGTGGCCGGCAACCGCATCGGCGACATTGGCTATGCCGTGCAGAGCTACTGCGAGGATGCCGGTTTCTCGGTCGTCCGCGAGTTCGTGGGCCACGGCACCGGCCGTGAGCTGCACGAGGACCCGGAAGTGCCCAACTACGGCCATCAGGGCCGCGGCCCGCGCCTTGTGCCCGGCATGACCATTGCCATTGAGCCCATGATCTGCCAGTACGACTGCAAGATCACCCAGTCCAAGGACGGCTGGACCGTCAAGACCAAGGACGGTGGTCTGGCTGCGCACTTTGAGCACTCCAATGCGATCCTGAAGGATCACACTGAGATCATGACCCGCTTCTGGGATGACCCGGATTTTGACCCGGAAAAGTTCAGCCTGAAGTAAGCAATCATAAAAAAGGAGCCGCTGCGCAGATGATGTGTGGTGGCTCCTTTTGCGTATGGAGTATTCTTGTCGCAGCTGCTTTTTTGGTTAGCGGGCTCGCCCTCTCCGTCTTTGCTTCGCAAATCCACCTCTCCCAAAGGGAGAGGCCTTGGCAAAAAGATGAAGGTTGTGTGGATTGCCAAGGGCTCCCCCTTTGGGGGAGCTGGCAAATCCGTAGGATTTGACTGAGAGGGCGAGGCTGCTGCCCTTGTGCGAGATGCCTTTTTCCCTCACCATTCCTGCTGTTTGTGCAATTATGACAACTTTTGGTGAAAAAGTTTCATCTTTGCGGTGGAGAAAAACCAAGACCGGGGAGAGAAAGGGCAGCTTTTGAATTTCGAGAATTTTTTATCGGAAATACGGAAAAAAGCTCTTGCAAATTGACAACAAAAGGTGTATAATCTATAAATGGCTGTGGAAGCCAGATACTTCCTCGGCGGACAGGGATTTTCTGCCCGTTTTGCGGATTTTGTGCCGCGAAAGATGAAGTATGTGGCGATCATCGCCGCCTGTCCGTCTGTGGACCGGCACTGGAACTGGAGAACGCTGAAGCGGCAAGCTGCGGTCGAACGGGCGCAGGCACGTGAAAACCGCGGCGCTTTCAGGGTTCCAAGGCAAAGGTACCGGTTCAGGTTCAACGACAAACTGAGCAGATCCAATGAGGAGGCAAATAGCTTGTCTAAGGAAGACGTTATCGAGATCGAAGGCATTGTGCGTGAAGCCATGCCCAACGCCATCTTTAAGGTGGAAATGTTGAGCGAGGATAAGAACACCGGGAAGCTCACTCCCAGCGGTCACATCCTCTTAGCGCACATCTCCGGCAAGCTGCGGACCAATTTCATCCGTATCCTGCCCGGGGACAAGGTTACCGTGGAAATGTCGCCCTATGATCTTTCTAAGGGCCGCATCACCTGGCGCTCCAAATAAGCACCAGGGTATCAACCAAAAGGAGGTTCAACATCATGAAGGTCAAGCCTTCCGTGAAACCCATCTGCGAAAAGTGCAAGGTCATCCGCCGCAAAGGCCGCGTGATGGTCATCTGCCAGAACCCCAAGCATAAGCAGCGCCAGGGCTAATTCGGGCGCCTGGGGGTCAAGTGCGTAGAGTCCCGGCGCAGACCCCGACACTGACATGGGATGATTTTTGGAGGAAACTACTATGGCACGTATTGCCGGCGTTGACCTGCCCCGCGAGAAGCGCGTTCAGGTGGGTCTCACCTACGTTTATGGTATCGGCCAGACCACTGCTAACAAGATCCTGGAAGCAACTGGCATCAACCCCGATACCCGCGTCAAGGACCTGACTCTGGAAGAAGAGGCTAAGATCCGTGACTACATCGATCAGGCTAACATCATCGTTGAAGGCGACCTGCGCCGCAACGTTGCTCTGGACATCAAGCGCCTGGTTGAGATCCAGTCCTTCCGTGGCACCCGCCATCGCAAGAATCTGCCCTGCCGCGGCCAGCGTACCAAGACCAATGCACGTACCTGCAAGGGTCCCAAGCGCACTGTCGCTAACAAGAAGAAGTAAGGAGGATTTGAGAAATGGCAAGTGCAAATAATGCCAAGAAGGGCGCTAATGTCCGCATGAAGCGCAAAGAGCGCAAGAACATTGCTGCTGGTCAGGCTCATATCCAGTCTACCTTCAACAATACTGTTGTCACCATCACCGACCTGCAGGGTAATGCAGTGTCTTGGTGCTCCTCCGGCTCCCTGAACTTCCGCGGCAGCCGTAAGAGCACTCCGTTCGCAGCCCAGTCTGCTGCTGAGACCGCAGCCAAGGTTGCTATCGAGCATGGCATGAAGACCGTTGAGGTCTACGTCAAGGGCCCCGGCGCTGGCCGTGAGTCCGCTATTCGTGCGCTGCAGGCTACCGGCCTGGAAGTCACCCTGATCAAGGACGTGACTCCCATCCCCCACAATGGCTGCCGTCCCCCGAAGCGCCGTCGTGTCTGATCGAAGGAGGAAATTGAATTATGGCAAAGAATACGCAGCCTATCGCAAAGCGTTGCAAGGCCCTGGGCATTTCTCCTGCGGTCATGGGCTATGCAAAGAAGAATACCACCCGCAACTCCAATGGCAACATGCGCAAGAAGCAGTCTGAGTACGCATCTCAGCTGAAGGAGAAGCAGAAGGTCAAGTTTATCTACGGCGTTCTGGAAAAGCAGTTCCACAATGCTTACCTGCGTGCTGAGGCCCGCCCCGGCAAGACTGGTGAGAACCTGCTGCAGATCATGGAGTGCCGTCTGGACAACGTCGTGTTCCGTCTGGGCTTTGCTCAGACCCGCCGCGACGCTCGTCAGCTGGTGTCCCACGCTCACTTCACCGTCAACGGCAAGAAGGTCAACATTCCTTCTTACCAGGTGAAGGCTGGCGACGTGATCGAAGTGCGCGAGTCCAGCCGCAGCTCTGCAAAGTTTGCAAAGCTGACCGGCCCCGAGGCTCCCGTTGTTGCTCTGCCCGCATGGCTGAACCGTGAGACCGGTTCTCTGAAGGGTGTTGTCGCAAAGCTGCCCGAGCGCAGCGATATCGACTACGAAGTCGCAGAGCACCTCATCGTCGAGCTGTACTCCAAGTAATCCATTAAGAAGGCTGGGCCTTCCCCGTGGACGGCTCACTTTCGCATTCTTTTCTTTGAAAGAATTTAATAATGGGCCGGCGGCAGCGCCGGTTTGACAAGGAGGGCATAGATATGATGGAGATTGAACGTCCCAAAATCGAAACGGCAAGCCTGTCCCCGGACGGCCGCTACGGCAAATTCGTGGCAGAACCGCTGGAGCGTGGCTTTGGCATCACACTGGGCAATAGCCTGCGTCGTGTGCTTCTTTCCTCTCTGCCCGGTGTCGCCGTGACCAGCGTCAAGATTGATGGCGTGGTTCACGAGTTCTCCACCATTGAGGGCGTCAAGGAAGACGTTACCGAAATTGTCCTGAACCTGAAGGGTATTGCTGCAAAGCTGTACACCGATGGTCCGAAGACAGTGCGTGTTGAGGCAGTCGGCCCCTGTGAGGTCACCGCTGACAACATCAAGCAGGGCGACGACATCGAAATTCTGAACCCTGAGTGGCACATCGCAACCCTGGGCGAGGGCGGCAAGCTCGTCATGGAGCTGACCTTCGATAAGGGCCGCGGCTATGTGCCCGCAGAGCGCAACAAACAGGCTATCATCGAGAAGAACGATATCAACACTCTTCCCGTTGACAGCATTTACACCCCTGTGCTCAAGGTGAACTACAACGTCGAGAGCACCCGTGTTGGCCAGGCGATCGATTATGACAAGCTGACCATTGAGGTTTGGACCGATGGCACGATCAATGCGCAGGAAGCCGTTTCTCTGGCTGCCCGTGTGCTGACCGAGCACCTGAACCTGTTCGTCAACCTGTCCGATGAGGCAGCCGGCGCTGAGATCATGGTGGAGAAGACCAACGACGACAAGGAAAAGGCTCTGGAAATGACCATTGAAGAGCTGGATCTGAGCGTGCGTTCCTTCAACTGCCTGAAGCGCGCAGGCATCAACACGGTGGAAGATCTGGTCAGCAAGAGCGAGGACGAGATGATGAAGGTCCGCAACCTCGGTCGCAAGAGCCTGGAAGAGGTCATGGCAAAGCTGGATTCTCTGGGCTTCAAGCTGAACACGGATGACGATAACTAAAAATAATTAAGGAGTGAAACGGGATGCCCGGTACCAGAAAGCTCGGTAGAACCAGCGACAGCCGCAACGCTATGATGCGCGCTATGGTTACCTACCTGTTAGAGAATGGCAAGATTGAGACCACTGTCACTCGCGCTAAGGACGTTCGTTCCATGGCCGAGAAGATGATCAGCCTTGGCAAGGCAAGCGACCTGCACACCAAGCGTCAGGTTTATGCCTATATCACCAAGGAAGATGTTGCAAAGAAGCTGTTTGATGAGATCAGCCCCAAGTACGCTGACCGCAACGGCGGCTACACCCGCATCATCAAGATCGGCGCTCGCCGCGGCGACGCAGCTGAGATGGCAGTTCTGGAGCTCGTCTGATCTGCTCTGACTGTTTGATACAGCGTTCAAAAGCCCTTTCCCAGCAATGGGAGAGGGCTTTTTTTGCGTGGCATTTTCATTGCTTCTGAATGTTCCCGGGAATAGCGGGCCAAACCGCAAACATTTCAACAAGTCCACTAAAAACTCGAACCTATTTTCTAGCAAAATGCCTCTTGATATGTTGTATGGGGGGGGGGGTAAACTTAAAATGCAGACGGTGCCTTTTGGGGTGGGTGCCTGCAAAATAACAAACGAAAAGAGGAAGAGAACATGAGAAAAAAGAGTACGAGACTTCTCAGTGCAGCCCTTGCGGTGTGCATGACGGTGACTGTTCTCCCCATGAGTGCATTTGCTTCCGGGGTGGCAGAGGTAAGTCCACAGGAAACTGCCGCCGCACAGAGCGAGGAGACCGGGGACGTGACCAGGGACGTTGCGATCGACGAAGAACATTTTCCGGACTCGAACTTCCGCGAATTTGTAAAAAAGTATGACCGCGACAAGGATGGCAAACTGAGCCAGATCGAACTTGCGAAGGTCACAGATCTGAATTGCGACAAGAGTTATTCCGGCGTGACGGACGATGAAAAGATCAAAAGCCTGAAGGGCATTGAATATTTTACCTCGTTGAAGACGCTGAGCTGCCGGCGTAATCTGCTGACGGAATTGGACGTGAGCAACAATTCGGAGCTGAAGTCGCTGGACTGCGATGAGAATCAGCTGAGTGCACTGGATGTCAGCAACCATCCGGCGCTGGAGGATCTGAGCAGCTATCATAATCCGCTGACTGCACTGAATGTCAGCAACTGTCCGGCGCTGAAGACGCTGAGCTGCGAGGGTGATCGGCTGCTGAGTGAACTGGATGTCAGCAGCTGTTCGGCGCTGGAGAAGCTGTACTGCGATGCGTGTCAGCTGAGTGTACTGGTCCTGGGAAACCACCCGAACCTGATGTATTTGAACTGCAGTGAGAACCGGCTGACCTCGCTTAATATTATCGGCAGCAACGCCATCGACCAATCTCGTTACGACCGATTTCATACCTACTCTAACAGTTATGACATCGTAGTGGCTGACAACCGCTATCGACTGAGCAAGCTGCCGGGCAACTTCGATGCATCCAAGGTCGAGGAATCGCAAGGCGGCAGTTTTGATGCGGAAAGCAACATCCTGACCGTTGACCCAGATGCAACAGAGGTCACCTATACCTACAATTGCGGCACGTACGCCAGTGGTGATAGCATAAAGGCCAAATTTACGCTGAACGTGACCCACCACACCCACCACTACGGCGACTGGCTCCGTGACGAGACCGACCACTGGAAGAAGTGCACCGACTCCGATTGCCCGGAGCCGGAGGAAAGCGTGACAGAGACGAAGGCCGCGCACGACTTTGACGAGGGTGGCGTCTGCAAAGTGTGCGGCTATCAGCGGGAGACCGCCGTGCCCGATGCCCCTGCAGGCGGGAGCGGCACCGACAACATTCAGGGCGCAATCTCTGCTGTGGTCGTGGGTGCTGCCGTAGGCGTCATCGCTTACGAAGCCGGCACCGGCATCTACCGCGTCATCAATATGCCCGGCATCCCCATGCCCTCCAACCGTATCGAGCTGGCCGAGCTGCTGTGGGAGCACGCCGGGAAGCCTGAGCCTGTAAGCACCGCCCTCTACAGCGACATCGACGAGGGCGATACCGACGCACAAAAGGCCGCCCGCTGGGCAGTGGAGCAGGATCTGATGAAGGACGATGCGGACAACAATAAATTCCACCCGGCCTTCCCCGTCAGCAAGCTGCGCACCTGCCTGACCTGGAACGCCGCAAAAGAAAAAGGCTTGTTTGACAAGACCGAAGAATAAAAATCAGGACCCCAAAAGGGCTGCTGCACCAAATGTGGTGCGGCAGCCCCTTTTCTCGTTTTCGGGTGTTGGAATTGCGCCCGGCCCGTGGTATACTGACAATAGCATGTTTTCGGCCTTTGGCCGGACAAGTTTTCCACACAGAGGAGGCGCAGCGGTTGAAACATCCGAATCATTTTGGCTGGTGGTTGGCTTGCGTGCTGCTGTGCCTGCTTCTGGCAGGCTGCAGCATGCCCGGCGAACAGGTGCAGGTGGAGGAGCTTCTGCGTGCGCCCAAGCTTTCCGGCGATTACGGCGATGTGCAGACTGCCCTGAACGACTGGCTGGGGGAGAGCGCACAGCTCAAATATCCCATGCAGGGCGACCTGCTTTCGCCTTTCCTGCTGCAGGATCTGGACGGTGACGGCAGGCAGGATGCCGCCGTGCTTTACACCACCGCCCAAAGCTCCAACGTGTGCATTGCCATCCTGCAGAAGGATGATGCCGACATCTGGCATGTGCGCCAGAACGTAGAGGGCCTTGCGGACACGGTAGAGTCGGTGGGGCTGGCCCAGCTGCAGCCCGGCGATGCCACCCAACTGGTGGTGGGTTATACAGCGGCACAGGGCGACCATTATCTGGCTGTGTATTCCTACACCGACGGCGTGCTTTCCACGATCCTGGAGCAGCAGTACCAGCAGTATCTGGTGGAGGATATCACCGGCGGCGGCAATCAGGACCTGATCCTGATGTCTACGCTGGAGGACGGCGGCGTGCAGATCGAACTGCTGACCGTGGATAAAGAGGGCAGCTTCCAGCAGGTGGCTGTTATGGGCCTTTCCGCCAATCGGTTCGCCGGCTGCGCCTCGGTGGCGGCGGGTGTGGGTGCGGACGGCAGGCATTATCTGGTGCTGGATGGCTGGACCGGCATTTCCGGCAACAATCTGGCCAGCGTGCTGCTGCGTTTTGACGAGGACACGCAGCAGATGGTGCCTGCCGATCAGATCAGCACCGAAAAGCTTTACACCGCATCCCTGCGCAATGTGCCCAGTCTGGTCAGTCAGGATCTGGACGGCGACGGCATCGTGGAGATCCCCACCCAGCCGGACGAAGCGGGCCTGCTGAACATGAGCCAGAGCCGCCGCATGGATTTTATCGTGTGGATGGACTATACCAGCCCGCACCCGGAAAAAAGCTTCGGGCTGCTGGACGAAGAGACCAACTGCTATATCGAGCTGCCCATGGAGTGGGAGGGCAACCTCAAACTGACCGACAGCGAACAATATGATGGTGCAGTGGAGCTGCGCACGGTGGACGAAGACCAGCTGGTAATGACCCTGCGTCTGGTGCGCACCACCTCCAGCCTGAAGGGCTGGACCCGCCTTGGCATCGTGGCATCCCGCCAGATGCAGGCGAAGCTTGCCCCGGATGTGGAGATCCGTGATAAAAATTACCGCCTGTCCAAGGCGCTGTATCTGCTCAACTAAAGAACGGAGGAACAGTTCATGGTACGAGTGCTTGTCGTTGAAGATGAAGCCAACATCCGCGAGATGATCGCGCTGAACCTGCGCCTTGCGGGCATGGAGGCTGTGGAGGCCGAAAGCGCCGAGGCGGCTCTGCCGCTGCTGGAGAAGAAGCCGGGCTGCGATGCGGCCATTCTGGATGTGATGCTGCCGGGCATGAACGGCTTCTCCCTGTGCGAGACCATCCGCCGCACCGATCAGAAGATCGGCATTATCATCCTCAGCGCCAAGGGACAGGAGCAGGACAAGATCCGCGGCCTTTCTATTGGTGCCGATGACTATATGACCAAGCCTTTCAGCGTAAGCGAACTGCTGGCCCGTGTGAAAGCGCTGTGCCGCCGCGTCGGCCGTACTGCAGGCGGGGACGAAAAAGAAAAGGAAAACCCGCTGGGGATGCTCACCAGCGGCGAATTTGTGCTGGACGAAAACCGCCGCGTGCTGCTCAAGGCAGGCCAGCCTATTGAGCTGACGCAGGTGGAATTCCAGATCATGGAGCTGTTCTTCCGCAACCCCGGCATTGCGCTGGTGCGCGAGAAGATCTTGAAGGGTGTGTGGGGCGAGAACTATTTTGGTGACGTGAAGATCGTGGATGTGAACATCCGCCGTCTGCGCATGAAGGTGGAGGATGAACCCAGCCATCCCACCCATATCCTTACTGTGTGGGGTTACGGTTACAGATGGGAAGAATGAGAAGCGGGATCACCCGCCGGTGGCTGCGGGGCAACCTGCTCATCACCGTGCTGCTGGTGCTGCTGGCCGAAACCATGTTCCTGTACAACTACACACGCAGCTATTATAACAGCGTGCAGCAGACCATGTACCGGCGGTTCTCTTCGGTGTCCGGCCAGCTGAAAATGTACACCGGCGATACGGTGCAGAGCACGGCGGCTACCCGCAGCGTGGCCCTGCGCCGCATGGTGGAGCAGTTTGCCGATAAGGACAAATACGAGTTCATGCTGCTGGACAGCTATGGCGGGGTCATTGCGTCCTCCAGCGGCACAAATGCGGACGGCATTGTGACCGGCATCGACTTTGAGCAGGCGCAGGAGGCTTCTGATGGCCTTGGTGTGGCGGTCTACCGCACCCAGTCCGGTGAGCTGGTGATGGCCACCTGCTATCTGGTGCCCTATGCCGCCGAGGATGTGGCGGCGATGCGTCTTGTCACCAGCCTGACCCTTGTGGGAGCGCAGATCAAGAACGCCCTCGCGGTAAGTGTTGTGATCGCGGCGGTGATCCTTGCTTTCACCGTGATGTCCGGCCTGTACTTCATCCGCAGCATCGTGGTGCCGCTGGGACAGGTGGAGCGCACCGCAGCCAGCATCGCCCGGGGTGAGCTGGATGTGCGCCTGCCGGTCACTGGCAATGAGCACGACGAGGTGGACCGCCTGCGCGGCACCATCAACCAGATGGCCGAAGGGCTGGAAGAGACCGAGAAGATGAAGAACGAGTTCATCAGTTCCGTCTCTCACGAGCTGCGCACACCGCTCACCTCCATCCGGGGCTGGGTGGAGACCCTGCGCACACTGGACGACCCGGCAGACGAGAACTACCGCAAGGGCCTTGAGATCATCAACAATGAGACGGGCCGCCTGTACAACATGGTGGAAGAGCTGCTGGATTTCAGCCGTCTGCAGAACGGCCGCATCCGTATGGACTGCCGCCCGCTGGACCTTGTGGCAGAGCTGACCGATGCGGTGCTGTTCTGTGAAGCGCGCATCCAGCGCGAGGGCCTTGTGCTCAGCTACACCGAGCCGGAGGAGATGATCCCGGTCTATGCCGACCCGGACCGTCTGCGGCAGGTGTTCATCAACATCATGGACAACGCCATCAAGTACTCGGCCCCCGGCGGACGCATCACGGTCAAGCTGTGGGCGGGCGAATACAAGGCTTTTGCGGAGATCATCGATCAGGGCCGCGGCATCCCGCCGGAAGACCTTGAGAATGTCAAGACCAAGTTCTACAAGGGCAGCAATTCGGTGCGCGGCAGCGGCATCGGCCTTGCGCTGGTGGATTCCATCATGACTGCACTGGACGGCACCATGGACATCAAGAGCACGCTGGGCCGGGGCACAGTGGTCACACTGGGCTTGCCGCTGTACCATAAGGCGTGAAGATTTTGTCACAATTCTGTGGTAAAATGGTCGAGAAAAATATGATCCGATAGGAGAACCCAATGAATCAACCCAAAAAGGAACGTTTTAAGACTAGCGTCGGCGGGCAGGCGCTGATGGAAGGCATCATGATGCGCGGCCCGAAGCTCATCTGCTGCGCCGTGCGCAAGCCGGACGGCACCATTGAGACCAAGATCGACCCTGTGAAGAACCACGGCATCTGGACAAAGATCCCGCTGGTGCGCGGTGCCATCTCCATGATCGAAAGCCTGATCGTGGGCTACCGCTACATGATGTACTCGGCTCAGGTGAGCATGGGTGACGACTACGACCCCGAAGAGGAAGAGACTGCCTTTGAAAAATGGGTGGGCGACCACTTGGGCAAAAAGGCAGAGGACGCACTGCTGGCCTGTGCCGCCGTACTGGGCGGCCTGCTGGCGATTTTGCTGTTCACCGTGCTGCCCACCCTCATCGTGGGCGGTGTGAACCACTTTGTAACATTGGGCCGTTGGGCCAAGGTGGTGCTGGAAGCGGTGCTGAAAGTTGGCATCTTCCTCACCTATATGGTGGCCATCTCCAAGATGAAGGAGATCCACCGCGTGTTTGAGTACCACGGTGCCGAGCACAAGACCATTGCCTGCTATGAGGCCGGTGATGAGCTGACCGTGGAGAATGTGCGCAAGTACACTCGGTTCCATCCGCGCTGCGGCACCAGTTTCCTCATTCTGGTGGTCATCGTCAGCGTGTTCCTCTACAGCGTGCTGCCGTGGGGCAGCATCGGCCTGCGGGTGCTGTTCAAGCTGCTGCTTCTGCCGCTGGTCATGGGCATCAGCTATGAGCTGCTCAAGTGGTGCGGCCGGTCCGATAACATTGCCACCCGCATCATCCGCCAGCCCGGTATCTGGGTGCAGCACCTGACCGTGTTTGAACCGGACGACAGCATGATCGAGGTGGCCATTGCCGCTGTGACCCCTGTGCTGCCCGAGGACCCGGAGGATGGCAGATGGTAATTGCTGGTTTGACCCCGCGCGAAGCGGTGCGGGCCGTGGAAGCCCGGCTTTCCGCTGCAGGGTGTCCGGATGCCGATTACGATGCACGGGAGCTGTTCCGCGTGGCAGCCGGGCGGGATGCCCGCCTTTCCGACCGGGTGCTGACCACAGAGGAAGCGGAAAAGCTGGAAGCCCTCTGCACGCGCCGTGAGCAGCGGGAACCGCTGCAATACCTGTGCGGGATCTGGAGCTTTCTGGATTTTGACCTTGCCGTTGGCCCCGGTGTGCTCTGCCCCCGGGCAGACACTGAGGTGGTAGCGGAAGCGGCTGCCAATACCCTGACGGGCATTGCAGCGCCCCGGGTGCTGGATCTCTGCGCGGGGACCGGCTGTTTGGGGCTGGGCGTCAAGCGCTTCTGTCCGGCGGCGCAGGTGACCTGCGTGGAAAAAAGCCCGGAAGCCTTTGTTTATCTGGAAAAGAACTGCCGCTGCGCCCTGAAAGGGCAGGGCGGGCAGACGGAGGACTTGCTGGAGCCTACCGCGTTTGAGCAGGCAGATGCCCCGGCCTTTGACTGGGGGCCGGCGCTGAACGCTCTGCGCGCAAAGGCAAAGCCAGCCTATGCGGTGCAGCCGGTGGAGGGCGACCTGTTCACATACTGGCAGGGCCTGCCGGAAGGGCAGCTTGATCTGATCGTATCCAACCCGCCCTACCTCACCGCCGAGGAGATGCGGCATCTGCAGCCGGAGGTGGCGCAGGAACCGGCCATGGCGCTGGAAGCGGGGGAGGACGGCCTTGTGTTTTACCGTGCCCTTGCAGAGCATTACCAGAATGCACTGCGGCCCGGCGGAGCGCTGGTGCTGGAGATCGGCTGGCAGCAGCGGCAGGCTGTGGCGGCACTGCTGGCTGCAAACGGCTGGGCAGACATTGAGTGCCGCAAGGATTTTGGCGGCAATGACCGGTGCATGATCGCCCACAGACCCGAAAAATAAAAATGAAAATAGAAACAACTTCTTGTTGTAATATTTTGATTTTGTGGTATACTATACTGGAAAGTATACGGACAGCCCGCGCACGGCGGGCAGCAGGAAGAAAAGGAGCAGCACGCTATGGCAAAAAATCAGAACAACAACACCGTTGCCCCGGCGACCAAAAAGACCGAGCCGGAGGCCAAAAAGGATGCGCTGGCCACTGCGCTGGCCCAGATCGAAAAGCAGTTCGGCAAGGGTGCCGTGATGAAGCTGGGTGATAACGCCTCCATGCAGGTGGATGCCATTTCCACCGGCAGTCTGGGTCTGGATCTGGCTCTGGGTGTGGGCGGTGTGCCCCGCGGCCGCATCATTGAGGTGTACGGCCCGGAATCCAGTGGTAAGACCACGCTGGCTCTGCACATTCTGGCCGAAGCCCAGAAGCAGGGCGGCGAAGTGGCCTTCATTGACGTGGAGCACGCACTGGACCCCACCTATGCCGAAGCGCTGGGCGTGGATATCAACAATCTGCTGGTCAGCCAGCCGGACACCGGCGAGCAGGCCATGGAAATCTGCGAAGCACTGGTGCGCTCCGGTGCCATCGATGCCATCGTGGTGGACTCGGTTGCCGCCATGGTGCCGAGGGCTGAGATCGAGGGCGAAATGGGCGACAGCCATGTGGGCCTGCAGGCCCGCCTGATGAGTCAGGCCATGCGCAAGCTGACTTCGGTCATCGGCAAGACCAACACGGTCTGCGTCTTCATCAACCAGCTGCGTGAAAAAGTGGGCGTGATGTACGGCAACCCGGAGGTCACCACCGGCGGCCGCGCCCTGAAATATTACGCCTCGGTGCGCATCGACATCCGCCGCGTGGAGGGCCTGAAGGACTCTTCCGGCCAGTTCATCGGCAACCACACCCGCGCCAAGATCGTCAAGAATAAGGTGGCACCTCCGTTCCGTGAGGCAGAGTTCGATATCATGTTCGGCGAGGGCATTTCCAAGATGAGCGAACTCATTGATGTGGGCGTGAAGCTGGGCATCGTGCAGAAGAGCGGCGCATGGTTCAACTATGGCGATATCCGTCTGGGTCAGGGCCGTGACAACGCAAAGCAGTTCCTGAAGGACAATCCCGAGATCGCAAACGACATCGAGGGCCAGATCCGCGCCAATGCCGATAAGCTGTACGCATCCCGCCGCCCGGCAGGCAAGGGCGCTGCGGCCAAGGCCGAGGAACCTGCCAAGGCTGCAGATGCCAAGGAGCCGGTGGTCAAGGCTCCTGCCCGCAGCAGCGAGAGCGAACTGGATATCATGGTGGAGGACTAAATGTCCTTTTATAAACGCCGCCGCCCGAAGCAGGAAGAAGAAAAGTGCGCCGACCCGGCCAAGGCCCGCGCCCGCGCACTGGATGCGCTGGCCTCGCGCGAGATGTCCTCGGCACAGCTGTATGAACGGCTGTGCTATGGCTTTACCGAGCAGGCTGCAGCGGCTGCTGTGGCTGAGATGGTGGAGCTGGATTACGTAAACGATGACCGCTATGCCGAAGCCCGGGCACACAGCCTGCTTGCCGCCCGCAAGAGCCGCCGTGCGGCGGCCCAGAACCTGCGGCAGAAGGGCCTTTCCGGCGCGCAGATCGAGCAGGCGCTGGAAAGCGTCTATGCCCCGGACGCAGACGGCGAAAGCCCGGAGCTGGAAGCTGCCGCCGCTCTGGTGCGCAGCCGCTACATGAAAAAGCTGGCCGATGGCCGCCGCGACCTTGTGGTGGCTGCCCTGCAGCGCCGCGGCTTTGCGTATTCGGTCATAAAAGAAGCGATAAAAAGAGCGGAAGAAGAATAAAAAGCACCCCTCAAAAGAGAAAGAGAGTATCATCCCCTATGAAAATTGCGTGTATTTCCCTTGGCTGCCCCAAGAATCAGGTCGATCTGGATGTGATGGTGCACATCCTGCTGTCTGCCGGCCACGAGACCGTGGCCGATCTGGCCGAAGCAGATGTGATCCTTGTGAACACCTGCGGCTTCATCGAGAGCGCCAAGACCGAAGCCATTGAAAACATTCTGGAAGCCTGCTCCTACAAGCAGCAGAACCCGGAGCTGAAGGTTATCGTCACCGGCTGTCTTGCCGAGCGCTACCGCAGCCAGATCGAGGAAGAGATCCCCGAGGTGGACGCGGTGGTGGGCTGTGCCTCCAACAAGGCCATCGACACCATCGTGGCCCGCCTGTTCCATGGTGAGGACCATCTGGAAAGCTACGGTGCCAAAAAGGACTTTCCGCTGGGCGGCAAGCGTGTCATCGGCACGCCTGCCCACTATGCGTACTTAAAGATCGCTGAAGGCTGCAACAACCGCTGCCACTACTGCGCCATCCCCGGCATCCGCGGCCCGCTGCACAGCCGCGATATGGCCGACTGCGTGGCCGAAGCCCGCTGGCTGGCCGGTGAGGGTGTGAAAGAGCTGATCGTGGTCGCACAGGACCCCACCGCTTACGGCGAGGACTGGGGCAAGCCCGGCAGCATCTGCGAGCTGCTGGATAAGCTGAACAAGGTGCCGGGCCTCGAGTGGATCCGCATTATGTACGCTTACCCGGAGCGCATCACGGATGAGTTCATTGCCGCCATGAAGCGCAATGAGAAGGTGGTGCCCTACCTCGATCTGCCCATCCAGCACTGCAATGACACCATCCTCAAGAATATGAACCGCCGCTCCAACCGTGCCGAGCTGCTGGAGGTGATCGGCAAGCTGCGCCGCGAGATCCCCGGCATCACCCTGCGCACCACTCTGATCGCAGGCTTCCCCGGCGAGACCGAGGAGCAGTTCGAGGATCTGTGCAATTTTGTCAAGGAAGTAAAGTTTGATCGTCTGGGCTGCTTTGCCTACTCTGCCGAGGAGAACACCGTTGCTGCCAAGATGGACGGCCAGATCGATCAGGAGACCAAGGACAAGCGCGCCGAACTTGTGATGCAGATCCAGACCGGCATCATGGCCCAGAAGCAGGCCGAAAAGGTGGGCCAGACCGTGCATGTGCTTTGCGACGGCATCGACGAGGAGAGCGGCCTGTATCTGTGCCGCACTACCGGCGATGCTCCTGAGGTGGACGGCAATGTGTGTGTTTCCAGCGAGGAACCGCTGTACCCCGGCCAGTTCTACGATGTTCTGGTGGACGACAGCGACCTTTACGATCTGTATGGTACTGTTGCAAAATAACAAATTGGAGGAATCTGTATGAATCTGCCCAATAAACTTACCCTGACCCGCATCCTGCTGGTGCCCGTGTTCATGATCTTTGCGTCCCTGACCGGTCTGAGCGGCATCGCGGATGGCTCCTTCCAGCCGATGTATTACCTGATCGCAGGCATCGTTTTTGCTGCCGCCAGCTTTACCGATTTTCTGGACGGCCATCTGGCCCGCAAGTGGAACATGGTGACCGACTTTGGCAAGTTTGCCGACCCGCTGGCCGACAAGCTGCTGACCACCGTGGCCTTCATCTACATGATGCGGGACGGCGTGTGCAGCCCGGTGGTGCTGTGCATCATTCTGGCCCGCGAATTTGCCGTGTCCGGCCTGCGCATGGTGGCTGCCGGCGCCAAGGACGGCAAGGTGATCGCTGCCAACATGTGGGGCAAGGTGAAGACTGTGCTGCAGATGCTGAGCATCATCTTCTACTTCTTTGGCATGGCGATTGCGGCGAATGTGTCCTGGGATGCCACGGTCATGGTTGTGGGAGCCTCGGTGGTGCTGTGCTGGCTGGTGGCTGCCGTGACGGCCATTTCCGGCATCAAATACCTGTGGGACAACCGCAGCTTCATCAACACCGCAAAATAAAGCGTTTTTTGAAAAAGGGCAGGGAGACCTGCCCTTTTTCAAATTTTCGAGGAAATATTACAAGACGGAAAGGCTTTCCATGAAAAAATTTGCTGATACGGCGCGCCGCCTGCTCTCCATCGCACTGAATCTGTTCATCGTCTGGGCGGAGCCCATTGCCCTGCCCATGAGCTGGGATTGGGGCAAAGAGCAGATGTTCATTTTCTACACGGAGGATTCCAATATCCTTTCGGCCTGCATCTGCGCCATGGTGGCGGTGAGCCAGCTGGTGTGCATCTTTACCGGCAGGGAACTGCCGCGCTGGCTGCACACCCTCAAGTATATCGCCACCTGCTGCCTGACCATGACCTTTCTCACGGTGGTGTTCGTGCTGGGTCCCATGTATGAGGACGGCAACGGCTGGTACATCATGCTGTGCACCAGCTCCATGCTGTACCATCACCTGCTCAACCCGCTGGCGGCCATCTTCTCCTTTGTGCTGCTGGAGCGCACACCGCGCCTGCCCCGCAGCACGGTCAAGTGGGCGCTGCTGCCCACGGTGCTGTATGGCGGCATCATTTTGTGGCTGAACATCCAGCGCGTGGTGGATGGGCCGTATCCCTTTATGAAGGTGTATGACCAGAGCGTGCAGGCATCGGTGCTGTGGTGCATCGCCATCCTGCTGATGAATTACTTCTATGCATGGCTGCTCTGGAAGCTGAACGGCGGAAAGAAAGAGATAGCCTGACGATTTGAAAATGCCCTCCGCTCCGCTCTGGGCATAAATAGCGGAAATACTATTTTTTATTAGAGCAATACCGGACAGACTGCGGTCTGTCCGGTATTGCTTTTTCCCAGAAGGGGCCGCAAAGAAAAACAGCATCTGAAAGCTCCGACCCTTCCTGTGAAAAAAGCAGCTCCGAAAAGCCCGCAGGCTTTTCGGAGCTGCAAATGAAAGATAAATTTTCCTCTAAATATGCCCAGAGCGGAGGGCATTCTAAATGGTTCCTGTGTTTTTACGCTACAGTGGAATTCTCTTCCAGCCAGTCCAGCACACAGGACTGCAGGGCGTTCAGGTGCGCACGGTTCTCACCGTAGGTGTCGGCATAGGTGCTGCTGGCGTCGTCCAGTTCTTCCTGCGTGGGAGCAAGGCTCTTGGCTTCGGCCACGGCCTGAAAGATCAGATCCTGCTTTGCCAGATGCTCAAAGTAGGCATCCGAAGCGGCCAGCATGGCATCGGCATCGGTGTAGCCCTGCGTCTGGGCAAAAGCATTCAGATCCATGCCGTAGGCGGTGGCGTACTGGTTGTAGTAGTTCAGGAACATGCGGATGTAATAGTTGGTGATCTCGCTGGGCAGCTCCTTGAAGGTGGAGTTCGACATCAGGTAGTCCACGATGGCGTTCTCATAGTTGGTGGCATACAGCGCATCGTTAAAGTAGCTGCGCAGGGCATCGACGGTGTGCAGATCATCGCTGGTGCCAAAGTTGGAGTCCACCCACTCGTCGGTCAGCTCGGGGGTCACGCTTTCGGAAATGGAGTTCAGGGTCACGCTGAACACGGCTTCCTTGCCGCTGAGGGTGATCGTGTTGCCCTCGGCATCGGTGGAATCGCCGTAGCCGTCCGGGAAGGTGACGGTCACATCAAAGGTATCGCCCACATTGTGCCCGATGATCTGGTCCTCAAAGCCATCGATGAAGGAACCGCTGCCAAGGGTCAGGTCGTAGCCGGTGGCAGTGCCGCCGGTAAAGGCCACGCCGTCTACGGTGCCGGTGTAATCAATGTTGGCAACATCTCCGCTCTGGGCGGAACGGCCGGTAACGGGCTGGGAAGAGGTGTACTGGTTCAGCAGGTTGTCCACCTGCTGCTGCAGTTCATCTTCGGTGGGGGTCAGGTCGTTCTCCTTCAGGGCGATGGAGCCGAAGTCCTCCGGCAGGGTCACATAATCCAGCGCTTTGATGCCGCTCCAATAGCCGTTTTCGTCCAGACCATCGCTGTAATCAAAGGCCTCGTAGTCGAAGTCGGCAACAGAGCCAAACTGCGAGACGGATGCGGCAGCTGAAGAAGCGCTGTCGGTCTGCTTGTGCTTTGTCAGCATGAAACAGGCAAAAATGACGCACACCGCTGCGGCGATGGCCAGCAGGATGCACAGGAGTTTTTTGGTGTTGTTTTTCAAAAGAAATACCTCCATAAAAATCGGCCTGATGCACAGCAAAAGACCGGTACAGGCAGAACAGATACCCATTTATTATATACGTTCTGACGGCAAAAGGAAAGTTCTTTGCAAAATTTCCACAAATCCTGCGGCGGGTTTGTATCACTTTTGCCCGTCTATAGGCGCAAAAGTGACCAAAACCGGTGGAAATGGGCGGGCGGTTCTGTTACAATAAAAATAAGTGAGCCTTCCCGGGAATATAAGGCCCCTCCCTGAGGGGGTTGTCGAGCGTATGCGAGACTGGAGGAGTTCCTCCTTCCGTCATCGCTGTGCAATGGAGAGGGCGAGGACGGTAAGATATTGGAGGAAATTCAAATGGATTACAATAAAGCTGCTCTGGAAATGCACGAGACCCACAAGGGCAAGGTGGGCATCGTAAGCAAGGTGGAGGTCGCCACCCGCGATGACCTGTCCACCGCCTACACTCCCGGTGTGGCCGAACCCTGCCGCAAGATCAAGGAAAACCCCGACGACGTGTATAAGTACACCTTCAAGGGCAATATGGTGGCAGTCGTTTCCAACGGCACCGCCGTGCTGGGCTTGGGCGATATCGGCCCGGAAGCCGGTCTGCCGGTCATGGAGGGCAAGGCGGTGCTGTTCAAGGAGTTCGGCGGCGTGGATGCCTTCCCCATCTGCATCGATGCCCACGACGCTGCCAGCGTGATTGCAGCCTGCAAGGCCATTGCGCCCACCTTTGGCGGCATCAATCTGGAGGACATCAAGAGCCCCGAGTGCTTTGAGATCGAAGAAACACTGGAGCGTGAGCTGGACATCCCTGTGTTCCACGATGACCAGCACGGCACTGCTATCGTCGTTACTGCTGCCCTCATCAACGCCCTGCGTGTGGTGGGCAAGAAGATGGAAGATGTGCACATCGTGCTGAACGGCCCCGGTGCTGCCGGTACTGCCATCATCAAGATGCTCATGACCGCCGGTGCAAAGGACATCATTGCAGTGGACCAGTTCGGCACCCTGTACAAGGGCTGCAACAGCGCCGAAGCCCACAAGAACTGGCTGGGTGAGGTGACCAATCCCCGTCAGGTCAAGGGCGGCCTGAAGGAAGCACTGGAAGGTGCCGATGTGTTCATCGGCGTTTCCAAGCCCGGCATCCTGACCACTGAGCTGTGCAAGACCATGAACAAGGATGCCATCGTTTTTGCCATGGCCAACCCCACCCCGGAGATCATGCCGGACGAGGCCAAGGCCGGCGGCGTGCGGGTGATGGCCACCGGCCGCAGCGACTTCCCCAATCAGGTGAACAACGTGCTGTGCTTCCCCGGCCTGTTCAAGGGCGCACTGAGCGTCCGCGCCCGGGACATCAACAATGAGATGAAGCTGGCCGCCGCCTACGCTATCGCCGACCTCATCACCGATGCCGACCGCAGCGAGGAGAACATCATCCCCGGTGCGTTCGACCCCCGCGTGGCCGAAGCTGTGGCAAATGCCGTGGCAAAGGCTGCCCGCGAGACCGGCGTTGCCCGTCTGTAAGCGGAGGAAGCGTTTATGAGAACCATTTCCGCACAGGAGATCACGGATACCGTTGCACGGCTGTGCATCGAAGCCAACACCCGCCTGCCGCAGGACGTGCAGGCGGCGCTGGACAAGGCCCGACAGGAAGAGCCGTGGCCGCTGGCAAAGAGCACTCTCGACCTTTTGTGGTCGAACCTTTCCGCCGCAAAAGAAGAAAACCTGCCCATCTGTCAGGATACCGGCATGGCCTGCGTGTTTGTGGAGCTTGGCACCGATGTGCACATTGACGGCAGCTTTGAAGCTGCCATCCATGAGGGCGTGCGCCGGGGTTACACCGACGGCTACCTGCGCAAGAGCATCGTGGCAGACCCTTTGCGCCGGGGCAATACCGGCGACAACACCCCGGCGGCCATCACAGTGCATCTGGTGGACGGCGAGGGCTGCCGCATCACGGTGGCACCCAAGGGCTTTGGCAGCGAGAACATGAGCCAGATCAAAATGCTCAAGCCCGCCGATGGCGTGGAGGGCTTCAAAAAGTTCGTGCTGGACACGGTGAAGCTGGCAGGCTCCAACCCCTGCCCGCCCATCGTGCTGGGCATCGGCGTGGGCGGCAGCTTTGACAAGGTGGCGTATCTGGCAAAGAAGGCCCTGCTGCGTCCGCTGGATGTGCCGAACCCCGACCCCTATTACGCACAGCTGGAGCAGGAGCTGCTTGCCGCCATCAACGAGCTGGGCATCGGCCCGCAGGGCTTTGGCGGCAGGACCACCTGTCTGGGCCTTGCCATTGAGCAGATGCCTACCCATGTGGCGGGCCTGCCTGCGGCGGTGAATATTTCCTGCCATGTGACCCGCCGTGCAAGCGCGGAACTGTAAGGAGGGGCAAAGATGGAATACAGACTGACAACTCCCTGCACGGCCGAGGACCTTGCCCCGCTCAAGGCGGGCGACACCGTGCTGCTTTCCGGTGTGGTGTACACTGCCCGCGATCAGGCCCACAGGCGGATGACCGAAGCACTGGAAAAAGGCGAACCGCTGCCCTTTGATCTGACCGGCAGCGCCATCTACTACGTTGGCCCCACGCCGGAACGCCCGGGCCAGGTGATCGGCTCGGCGGGACCCACCACCAGCGGCCGTATGGACGCCATGAGCCCCCGTCTGCTGGACCTTGGCAACAAGATCATGATCGGCAAGGGCAAGCGGGACGATGCCGTAAAGGCGGCTGTGGTGCGCAACGGGGCTGTGTATCTGGCAGCGCTTGGCGGGGCCGGTGCGCTGATGGCAAAAAGCGTGCAGACGCTGGAAGTGATCGCGTGGCCGGACCTTGGCTGTGAAGCCGTGCGCCGCCTGATTGTGAAGGATATGCCGCTGACGGTGATCCTGGATGCCCACGGCGGCGACCTGTACCAGTCCGGCCCGGCGGCATATCTGGAAGCAAAATAATTTATCGCCTTTGCACAAAACGCGGCCGACTAAAAAACGGCAAAACAGCAGATTTGCGCAGGATAAATTTGGTTTGTTTTAACAAACTTCCGCGAATTGCTTGCACATCGGCAAAAAGTGTGATATCTTGTACTATATGAAACCGTGGTGCTTTGCATCCCGGCACAGACAGGAGGCAAACATACCATGCAGATCCACCAATCCGCAGAAGATTATCTTGAAACGATCCTTATGCTCACCCAGCGGATGGGCCGTGTGCGCTCCATCGATGTGGTCAATGAGCTGGGCTTTACCAAAGCCAGCGTCAGCATTGCCATGAAGAAGCTGCGCGAGAACGGCTATATCGCGGTGGACGGCGAGGGCAACCTGACCCTGCTGGCACCGGGCCGCGAGATCGCAGAGCGCATCTATAGCCGTCACCGTCTGCTGACCCACTTCTTTATGCAGCTGGGCGTGGACGAAAAGACCGCTGCCGAAGATGCCTGCAAGGCAGAGCATATCCTCAGTGAGCAGACGCTGGAAAAGATCCGTGAGCGCGCCATTGAGACGGATGCTGAGCTTGGCAAGACTGTCAAGTGATCCCCGCAGCATTCCAAGATCGTAAAATGATCCCGTTCCTGAAAAGGAGCGGGATTTTTTTGTATGGAAATTGGGCGGCAGATCCCTCTTGCATCCGGGGTGCGGGTGCGGTATTCTTATAAGATAAGAAGGTTTTACAGCCAAACCGGGAGGAAACAGCCATGGATGCAGACGAGATCCGCACGCTTTTGGGCGACAACATTTTTGAGCGGGCCAAGAAATACCGCAAGCGCATCCAGCAGAGCACCTGCACCGTGAACGCCGATGGCGTGCGGCATATTTCGGCCATGGTACAGGGCAGCGGCGGCAGCTATTACTATACGCAGGCATGGCTGCGGGAGAACGGCAGCTTTGTCAGTGCGTCCTGCAGCTGCCCGTATAACCAGAACGGCGAGGGCACCTACTGCAAGCATATCGGCGCATTGCTGCTGGACGATGCCGAAAAGAATGCCCCTGCACCGGCGGCAAAGCCGGATGCGATTCCCGGTGTTGTGCGCGGCGCGGCGGGCCTTGCCCCGGAACCGGCCCGGCGGGACAGCTATGCCTCCGGGCTGGAAATGCTGTTTGGAAAAAAGTGGCACGGCGAAATGCCGGTGTCGGATCACGAGGCCCGCAGGCTGCTGGATACCTACAAGGAAGCAGCCCTTGAAAACCTTGGTGTGGACGAGACCGCCCAGCGCACCGGCTTTGCCCATCTGGAACCGGAGCTGACCCTCGTGCCCGGCGCACAGCCATGGCTGCGGCTGCGCATCTCGGACGGCGGGCGGCAGTATGTGGTAAAAAGCATCCCGAACCTGATGGAAGCCGTCGAGATGGGCAAAAGCGTCAGCTACGGCAAGGCACTGGCTTTTGTGCACCGGTGGGATGCCTTTGATGAAGAGTCCCGTGCACTTTTGCAGCTGCTGCGCCGTCAGGTGAACGCAAGGCAGAGCATGGACAAAGCCGCCGTGCGGGTGTACGGCGGGGCCGAACAAGGCCCGGCGGGAGGCATGATTCTGACCGGCGAGATCTTTGATGACCTTGTGCAGCTGTACGAGCATACCGGTTTTTTGGGCGGGTACGAGCTGCGGGAAGGTCTGCCCGTCATTACCATGACCGTGGAGCGCCGCCGCGGCGGTGTGCAGGTGGAAGGCAGCCCGGCCCTTGCCAGCGTGCAGGGCCTTGACTATGATTACCTGTTCAGCGAGGATACGCTCTGGCGGCTGCAGCGGCCCGGGTGCACCCGCATCCTGCCCGCATTGCAGGCGCTGGGCGGCAAAAGCCTGTTCTTTACCAGCGCAGATGCCACGGCCTTTTGCAGCTATGTGCTGCCGGAGCTGGGCAGCAAGCTGAACATCGTGGACCCGGAACGTCTGCTGCTGAACCAGATCCCGCTGGAACCGGTGGTGCAGTTCTATCTGGACGCACCGGACAGCTTCCGCATCGAAGCACACGCGGAGTTTTTGTACGGGGAGGATAAGGTCACGCCGTTTGTGCCGTCTCCGGCAGGGCTTTTGCGGGATGTGCGCGCCGAGAGCCGGGCAAAGCGGCTGCTGGCCTCTTATCTGCAGCCCGGTGTGGGCGGCAGAGAGGAAGTGTACGGCACCGCTGACGAGGACGAGATCTACCGCATGTTGGAGGAGGGCGTACCGGCCCTGCTGGCCGAGGGTGAAGTATACCTGACGGATGCCTTCCGCAGCCTGCAGGCCGCGCCGCCTCGCATCACGGTGGGCGTTTCGGTGCACGGCAGTGTGCTGGATCTGGAAGTGGATACCGGCGAGTTCCCGGTGGCAGAGCTGAAAGACCTGCTGCGCTCCCTGCACCAGAAAAAGCGCTACCACCGCCTGCGGGACGGCCGTCTGCTGCGGCTGGACGACAGTCTGGAAGGGCTGGATGAACTGAACGATACACTGGAACTTTCCGGGGCCAAGCTCAAGAGCGGCCACGCCGAGCTGCCGCTCTACCGTGCACCCAGTCTCGACTGGGCGCTCTCGGGCCAGAACGGCCTGCGTTTCAACCGCGACGATGCGTTCCGCCGCATCAGCCGCAGCTTTCACGCCGTGAAGGACAGCGAGTATACTCCGCCGGAAAGCCTGCACAATGTGCTGCGCAAGTACCAGCGGGATGGCTATCGCTGGCTGCGCACGCTGGACGGCTACGGCATGGGCGGCATTCTGGCCGACGATATGGGCCTTGGCAAGACTGTGCAGGTGCTCAGTTACCTGCTGGCCATGAAGGAAAGCGGCCAGCGCCTGCCCAGCCTCATCGTCTGCCCGGCATCGCTGGTGCTCAACTGGCAGGAGGAATGCCAGAAGTTCACGCCGCAGCTTTCCTGCGTGGCTGTGGACGGCGACGCTGCTCACCGGGCAGAGCTGGCAAAGCAGTGGGCGGAAGCCGACCTTGTGGTGACCAGCTATGACCTGATGCGCCGGGACGAGGAGCTTTACAGCGGGCAGCAATTCTACGCCTGCATTCTGGACGAAGCGCAGGCCATCAAGAACCACACTACCCAAAAGTACAAGGCGGTGTGCGGGGTGAACAGCAAAGTGCGGTTTGCCCTTACCGGCACCCCGGTGGAGAACCGCTTGGGCGAATTGTGGAGCATCTTCTCCTTCCTGATGCCGGGGTATCTGCCGTCCTACAAGACCTTCTGCGCCCGGTTTGAAAAGCCTATCGTGCAGGAGGACGACAAAGACGCACTGCGCCGTTTGAACCAGCTCACCGGGCCGTTCATCCTGCGGCGCATGAAGTCCGAGGTGCTCAAAGAGCTGCCCCCCAAGACCGAGAATCTCCACCGCATCGAGCTGGACGAGCAGCAACGCAAGCTCTACCTTGCCGCTGTGGTGGACGCGCGGGAAAAGCTGCGCGCTGCAAAGCCGGAGGATAAAATGGCGGTGTTCGCAGTGCTCATGCGCCTGCGGGAGATCTGCTGCGACCCGCGCCTTGTGGCAGACAACTGGGACGGCGGCAGTGCCAAGCTGGATGCCTGCATGGAGCTGGTGACGGCTGCTGTGGAGGGCGGACACCGCATCCTGCTGTTCAGCCAGTTCACCTCCATGCTGGAACTGCTGGCAAAACGGCTGGACGAAGCGGGCGTGAGCCACTTTACCCTGCAGGGCTCCACCCCAAAGCCGGTGCGTGCAGAGCTTGTGCGCCGGTTCAACAGCGGCGAAGCGGATGTATTCCTCATCTCGCTGCGGGCGGGCGGCACCGGCCTGAACCTGACGGCGGCAGATATCGTCATCCACTACGACCCGTGGTGGAACGTGGCTGCGCAGAATCAGGCCACCGACCGCGCCTACCGCATCGGCCAGCGCAATCCGGTGCAGGTGTACAAGCTCATTGCGCAGGACACCATTGAAGAAAAGATCGTGGAGCTGCAGCAGGCAAAGCAGAACCTTGCCGAGACGGTCACCGGCTCGGCAGACGGAGCGATCCTGTCCATGAAACCAGAGGAATTGCTGCAGCTGCTGCAAGAGGAATAAAGAGGAGAAAACATCATGAAAGTCTGGGATCTGCACTGCGATACCCTCAGCGAGCTGCGCAAAGCCGAACATGCGGGCCGGCCCAAGAGCTTCGCGCAGAACGATCTGCATATCGACCTTGAAAAATTACAGAAAGGCGACTATCTGCTGCAGTGCTTTGCAGCATTCGTCAATCTGGGTGATAAGACGCCCGGAGCGGACCCGCTGGTGACAGCGCTGGAAGAGATCGACCAGTTCAAGCGCATCATGGCGGCATACCCGGAAAAAATTGCTCCGGTGTACACGGCGGCGGACATCCGCCGGAATGCTGCGGCGGGAAAGATCAGCGGGATGCTCACCATCGAGGAAGGCGCCTGCTGCAAGGGCAGCGCGGGGGTGCTGCGCCGGATGTATGAGCTGGGCGTGCGCATGATGACCCTGACATGGAACCACGAAAACGAGCTGGCAAGCCCGCAGCGGAACCCCGGCGGGGTGCTGGTGCCCCAGACCGAAAAGGGCCTGACCGGGAAGGGCTTTGAATTTCTGGCCGAGATGGAACGGATGCACATGATCGTGGATGTGAGCCACCTTTCGGACAAGGGCTTCTGGGATATCGTGGAGCACGGCACCCGGCCTTTTGCGGCCAGCCACTCCAACTGCCGTGCACTGGCACCCCACACCCGCAACCTGACCGATGAGATGATCCGCGCCCTTTCGGAGCGCGGCGGCATTGCGGGCCTGAACTACTATGCGCCCTTTCTGGACGCCGACCCCACCCACCCGGAAAACTGCCGCAGCACGGTGGAGCTGATCGCGAAGCATGCGGGCCACTACAAACAGGTGGGCGGTGCGCAGATGATTGCTCTTGGCAGCGATTTTGATGGCATCGATGGCCCCCACCAGCTGGAAAATGCTGCCTTCCTGCCGCTGCTGGCGGATGCCCTGCGCGAAGAGGGCTTTACTGAGGACGAGGTGGAAGGCATCTACTACCGCAATGCCATGCGCTTTTTTGAGGAAAACCTGTAATAACAACGGAGAATATGCCGATATGGATAAAAACATGACGCTGGAAAAGCGCATTGCTGCGGAGCTGTACTGCTATCAGGGCAAAATGAGCGTGTTCGTGGACGACCTGCAGGGCCATACCGTGGAGGTTGGCGCGGACGAAGAATTTGAGACGGCATCCACCATCAAGGCGTTCATTCTCGCTGCATTATATTTGCAGGCGCAGCGCGGCAAAGCAGACCTTGCCGAAGAGATCACCTATGAGCAGAGCCAGTTCGTGGACGGCAGCGGTATG
Source organism: Faecalibacterium sp. BIOML-A4 (assembly GCF_009679665.1). NCBI lineage: Bacteria > Bacillati > Bacillota > Clostridia > Eubacteriales > Oscillospiraceae > Faecalibacterium > Faecalibacterium sp. BIOML-A4. The sequence continues at coordinate 78,714 of NZ_WKZG01000017.1, forward strand.
CTGCGCGCGCTGGGCGTGGGCGCAAAGCTCAAGGTAAAGGACACCGCCACCATGATGATCATTTGCTCGGACAACATCGCCACCAATATGATCATCGACTATCTGGGACTGGATACCATCAACGCCTGCATCCGGGAACTGGGCTTTGCGCATACTGTGCTGCACAATCCGCTGCACTTTGACCGCTACCGCCGGCTTGGCACCACCACGCCGCGCGACTACGCGGCGCTGTTCGCCCGCATTGCAAAAGGGGAGCTTGTCAGCCGGGAAGCCAGTGCCGAGATGCTTTCCATCCTGCGCCAGCAGCACTACAACACCATGCTGACCCACGACTTCCCGCAGTATTACCTCGACTGCGAGGAGACCGGCGCGCCGGAGCTGATCTGGGTAGCCAGCAAGAGCGGCAGTATGAACGCCTGCCGCAACGACGGCGGCATCGTCCACACCCCCTACGGCGAGTATGTCATCGTGCTGATGAACAAGGACTTTCACGATATCATCGAGTACAATGAACACCCCGCCATGGTGTACGGTGCCCGCGTCTCGCGGATGATCCTGGATCAGGTGCTGGCCTGTGAGGGACGGCTGTTCCTATCCTGAAATGCACGTGCAAAAAACTGGAAAAATAAAAGGAATTATAACAATGGGGATCACGCTCTCGCCATGGATGATGGCGTTTCTCATTCTGATGACGGGCTTTGCAGGCTTTGTGGATTCGGCAGCCGGAGGCGGCGGTCTTATCAGCCTGCCGGCCTATCTGTTTGCCGGGCTTCCGCCCCACTACACCTATGCTACCAACAAATTCAGCGCCGCCTGCGGCACCACTTTTGCCACAGCCAACTTTTTCAAAAACGGTGCAATGAACCTGAAGGTGGGCATCCTTGCAGCCATTGGCAGCTTTGCGGGCAGTGCACTGGGGGCACATATCGTGCTGCTGCTCAGCGATGAGCTGCTGCGCACCATGATGTTCCTCATCCTGCCAGTGGCGGCGGTGGTCATTTTGTGGCAGCGCGACCTGCCGGACCAGAACCGGGACGACGGCACCCTGAACCTGAAAAAGATCCTGCTGGCGCTGGGCATCGGCTTGGGCATCGGACTGTACGACGGCATCGTGGGCCCGGGCACCGGCACCTTTGCCATCATTGCCTTTACCACCCTGATGGGCTTTGACTTGCGCACCGCCAACGGCAACGGCAAGGTGCTGAATCTTGCCAGTAACTACGCCAGCCTGTTCACCTATCTGATGAACGGTCTGGTGGTGTTCCACATCGGCATCCCCTGCGCCGTCAGCAACATTCTGGGCAACATGCTGGGGTCCCATTTCGCCCTGAAAAAGGGTGCGCGCTTCATCCGTCCTATGATGCTGGTGGTGCTGGTGCTGCTGCTGGGCAAGCTCATCTCGGACGCAGTGCTGTGAGCGCCGGGCGCGCCAGAGGCTCCCTCTCCGAGGGAGCTGGCAAAACCGTCAGGTTTTGACTGAGGGAGTTTGCGCCCGTTTCCCGCTGCAAAAAATAAGCCGGGCAGCCCGCAGGCTGCCCGACTTTGCTCGGATGATCTTTTTTCGGTGGTCGCTTATTCCAGCACCAGCCCTTTGTCAAAGAATGCCAGACCAAATGCACCGGGGCCTGCGTGGGTGCCGATAACGCAGCCGATCTGGCGCACCAACGGTTCGCTCATGTGCAGATTTTCACGGAAGTAGTTCTCGATGGGCTGCACTTCCCGCAGGCTGGAAGAATAACCGGCAACAGCGGCAAAGTCCGGGCTGATGCCGCCCAGCTCTTCGATCTTCTTGAACAGGGCCACATAGGCACCGGGCAGGCCGCGGGCCTTACCGGCCATGGCTACCTTACCGTCCTTGATGGTGATGAGGGGCTTGATGCCCAGCATCCCGCCCGCGACGGCCACAGCGGCAGGCAGACGGCCGCCCTTGCGCAGATACTTCAGATCGTCGATTGCGGCAACCAGATGCAGGTGCTCCTTGGCGTGCTCCAGATCGGTGGCGATCTGCACCAGCGTCTTGCCTGCGTCACGCAGCTGCACGGCCAGACGCACCAGCAGCGATTCGCCCAGACACACGGTGGCACTGTCCACAAACAGCACGTTATCTACATTGGCGAGGTCTGCGGCCAGCTTTGCGCACTGCCATGTGCCGGACAGCTCGTGGGACAGGAAGATGCCCAGCACTTCGTCCCCGGCGGCAGCGGCTTCCAGATAGAACTTCTCGAACAGCTCCGGGCTGGGCTGGCTGGTGGTGGGAAGCTTGCGGCAGCTGGCCAGATGGGCATAGTACTCGGTGGGGGTCATGTCGATGCCATCCCGCAGGATGCTGCCATCCTCCAGCGTCACGTTCAGAGGGATCACGGTCACGCCCAGCTGCTCGGCTTCGGCGGGCAGGATGTCGGACGCAGAATCGGTGAGAATACGGATCATAAAATACCTCCGGATTTCCGGTAAAAACAAATTCAAGTCATGTTTCCCGACGCTTTGCAACAAAACGTCGGGAAACATTATACCAGAATCCACAGGGAAAAGTCAATTACCTGAGCGAAAATTGCTTCGTCCCAGCGCAAAATACTTGCGTAAAAGCCGCTGCTTATGATAAGATAGGCGCTGAGAACTGCACGGCAGGGAGGGCAGGCCATGGAGCAAAAGGCAAAAACAAGGGCGCTGCTGGCTGCGTTCGGCTGCGCACTGACCTACCTGCTGGCAGGCAAAGTGCTGGCATTTCTGCCTGCCCCGGCGTGGGATGTGCGGGCGCTGAGTTTTGTGCACCACTGCATCGCTGCACCTGTCGTGGAGGAACTGGTGTTCCGCGGGGCCATCCAGCAGCTGGCGCAGCCCTTGGGCAGATGGCAGGCTGCGGCGCTGCAGGCGGTACTGTTTGCGGTGCAGCACGGCACCCCGGCGGGCATGGCGTGGGCGCTTGGCTGCGGCCTTGTGCTGGGCGCACTTCGTGAACGCACCGGCAGGGTATGGCCGGGGATGCTTTTGCATACATTGAATAATCTGCTGGTTTTTGCAGCAGGATAAAGGGGAACCTATGACCGATTCTGAACTGATGGGCCTTGCGCTGGAAGAAGCCCGCAAGGCGGCTGCACTGGGCGAGGTGCCGGTGGGGGCCGTGGTGGCCCGCAACGGCGAGGTGGTAGCTGTCGCCCACAACACCCGCGAGACCGAAAAAAACGCACTGCATCATGCAGAGCTGCTGGCCATTGATGCCGCCTGCAAAAAGCTGGGCGGCTGGCGGCTGTGGGAGTGCGAGCTGTTCGTCACGCTGGAGCCGTGCCCCATGTGCGCCGGGGCCATCATCAACAGCCGCATCCGGCGGGTGGTATACGGCGCGGCAGACACCAAGGCGGGCTGCTGCGGCAGTGTGACCGACCTGTTTGCAATGCCCTTCAACCACCACCCGGTGGTGGAGCAGGGGCTGCGCGCAGAGGAAGCACAGGAGCTGCTGCAGGCGTTTTTCAAGGATCTGCGGGCACGGCTTGCGGCCCGGCCGAAGTGGAAACCGCCTGTATGACCGGCATGGAATATGAAGAAACCGTAAAAAAGTGGAAGCTGCGTGAAAAAGTAGGCGGCTTCCACTTTCTTTTTTCGGCAAATTGTGCTATATTATTCAATGGTGTTTTGTCGAAACCCATCTTATGCAGCTGTCTGCCGCGCCGAGCACCGGACTTTGACCGGATAAGAAATGGACGCTGAACGGACGGCGATGGGCCGCACAGACATCTCCTGCACGGCATACCTTTGCAGTGCAGAGATCACGACAGGAGGACTATACTCTTGTACGAAGATGAATTTGAACTGACGTTCAATCTGTCGGGTGAGGAGCCGCAGCCGGAACAGGCTGCACAGGAGCCGCCCGTACCGCCAAAGCCAAAGGCGGCAGCACCCGTGGTGGACGAACCCACCCGGGTGATGGTGCTGGAAAAGCCCCAGCCTGCGCCGCAGCCGGAAATGCCGGAGCCTGTGCAGGAAGAGCCGGAGAAAACACCGGCACCTACCGTGCAGGCAGCAGCCAGTGGCCGCTGTGTGCTGATCTCCGGCGGCGACCGCGGCATTGGTGCCGCTGCGGCCCGGGCGTTCTATGCGGCGGGCTACCGCGTGGCGGTGCTGTACCACAGCAATGTCAAAGCCGCTGCAGAGCTGGAAAAACAGCTGCCCGGCATCACCGCCGTGCAGTGCGATGTGGCATCCCGCGCCAGCTGCGAGCTTGCGTTCCGCACCGCAGAACAGGCACTGGGCCGTGTGGATGTGCTGGTGAGCAATGCGGGCATCGCCCAGCAGAAGCTGTTCACCGACATCACCCCGGAAGAGTGGCAGCATATGCTGGACGTGAACCTGACCGGTGCGTTCCACCTGTGTCAGCTGGCGCTGCCGGGTATGATCCGCCGCAAGGCCGGACGCATCCTGACCGTGAGCAGCATGTGGGGCCAGACCGGCGGCAGCTGCGAGGTGCATTACTCTGCAGCAAAGGCAGGCCTGATCGGCCTGACCAAGGCTTTGGCCAAAGAAGAAGGCCCAAGCGGCATCACAGTGAACTGTGTTGCGCCCGGGGTCATTGATACCGATATGATGGCAGCATTCACCGCCGAGGATAAGGCCGCGCTGGCCGAAGAGACCCCTGTGGGCCGTCTTGGCAGCGCAGACGAAGTGGCGCAGCTGCTGGTGTTCCTTGCCGGCGAGGGTGCGGGCTACATCACCGGTCAGGTGTTCGGCGTGAACGGAGGACTTGTGATCTGATGCGCAGGAACACTTTATTACAGGATTTCCCCCGGCGGGAGCATCCCCGGAGCAAGAAGGAGAGAGCAAAATGGGCATGACTTTAAAGGAACTGTTGACGAAAGGCGAAGGCACCATTTCGGCCAAGGAGGCCAAGGCGCTGGCTGCACAGTGCAGAATGGATGAGGAAACGCTCTACACCCTTCTGGAAGAACGCGGCATCAAGGTTCTGGAAGAGGATGCAGAGCCTACGCTGGATGTGGACAGCATCATGGCCGAGGTCGAGAATGCCGAGAACAACAACGATGATATGGGCATCAGCGAGGACGAGGAAGAGCAGAGCGAGGAGAACCCTGCAGACCTGAAGGCTGCCATGGACGAACTGCTGGACGACCCCGTTAAGAACTACCTCAAGCAGATCGGCCAGATCCCGCTGCTGAGCGCGGAGCAGGAGGTGGAGCTGAGCCGCCGCATCCATGCCGGTGCCGAGGCGGCGCACATCCTGCAGGCCGACCGCCAGAAGTACGGCGGGCCGGAGTACATCAAAAAGAACAGCGCCCGTTTCTCGTTTGAAGAGGATGAGAACAGCCGCAGCTATACCGAAGATCTGGACGAGGAGGGCAACGAGAAGCCCAGCGAGGATGCCGAGGAAAAGGCTGCCGAAGAGGAAGCTATGGAGGCTGTGGAGAACGGCCCCCTGAGCGACGAAAAGCGCGCTGAGCTGCTCAAGACCCGCCGCGATGGCCTGAACGCCCGCCGCAGCCTGAGCGAAGCAAACCTGCGTCTGGTGGTGTCCATTGCCAAAAAGCATGTGGGCCACAATCTGGCATTCCTGGATCTGATCCAGGAGGGCAACATCGGCCTGATCAAGGCTGCCGAGAAGTTCGACTGTGACCGCGGCTTCCGCTTCTCCACCTATGCAACCTGGTGGATCCGTCAGGCCATCACCCGTGCCATTGCGGATCAGGCCCGTACCATCCGCATTCCGGTGCACATGGTGGAGACCATCAACCGGATGCGTCAGGCCACCAACCAGCTGGTGTACCAGAACGGCCACGAGCCGACCCCGGAAGAGTTGGCAAAGGCCATGGATATGAGCGTGGAGCGTGTGCGCGAGATCCAGCGCATGGCACAGGAGCCGGCAAGTCTGGAAAGCCCCGTGGGTGAGGAAGAGGATTCCTCTCTGGGCGATTTCGTCGCAGACGAAAACGCCGAAGCCCCTGGCAAGGCCGCAGACCGCGCCATGGTGGCACAGCAGATCAATCTGGCTCTCAAGAGCCTGACCCCTCGTGAAGAGAAGGTCATCCGCCTGCGCTTTGGTCTGGACGATGGCCGTCCCCGTACGCTGGAAGAGGTTGGCCGTGACTTTGGCGTTACCCGTGAGCGTGTGCGCCAGATCGAGGCAAAGGCGATCCGCAAGCTGCACAGCCGCAAGTGCCTGTCCCTGCTGAACGGCCTGATCGAGTGATAAAGTAAAACTCCCTCAGTCATCGCTGCGCGATGCCAGCTCCCTCAGAGAGGGAGCCCTTGGCAAAACCGGAAAGTTGTCCGTACTGCCAAAGGCCCCATCTCCGAGGGGGCTGTCTGTGTAAGCAGACTGGGGGAGTTCTTTCGTAAAAAACGACTTTTTTGCAAAAATCCAGATTTTTTTGCAAAAACCTCTTGCCAAACGGTGGAAACTGTGGTATTATAACTGAGCTGTGATTGCGCTGCTATAGCTCAGTTGGTAGAGCGCATCCTTGGTAAGGATGAGGTCTCCAGTTCGAATCTGGATAGCAGCTCCAGCTCAGATGCCCTGAAGTCGAAAGATTTCGGGGCGTTTTTCTTTTGTAAATCGTTTCTGCTGTGCGGGTCCGGAACAGGGCAGAGCGGGCTTTGAACGGCTCTTTCAGGCTTTTTTGCGTTTTTCGTAAATTCATGCTTGACAAGCGGACGCTTTTTCGATATAATAAAGCACGTTCCGGCGGTAAGCGCCGCGCGAAACTTGAGCGATCATGGCCCGGTAGCTCAGTTGGTTAGAGCACCAGCCTGTCACGCTGGGGGTCGTCGGTTCGAGCCCGATCCGGGTCGCCATTTGCTGCTATAGCTCAGTTGGTAGAGCGCATCCTTGGTAAGGATGAGGTCTCCAGTTCGAATCTGGATAGCAGCTCCACAGCAGACACCTCGAAGCCTTAGGACTTCGGGGTGTTTTTTGTTGTATGACTGCAAAAGCAGGCTGACGGAGTGCGGATTGCTTTGAGTACAAAAACAAAACGCACAGGCTCCGAAGAACCTGTGCGTTTATGGCAGGGGTAGTAAGTTTCGAACTCACGGCACGCGGTTTTGGAGACCGCTGCTCTACCAGCTGAGCTATACCCCTATAGGCATTCGCTGAATGCTTTGTTATTATAGCCGATGCAAAGGCGAATGTCAAGCATTTCTTTCAAGATTCAGGCATTTTTCGTGCCGCAGCTGCAACAGCCTTCTTTTTTATCGGATGCAGGCAGCTGGCTGGAAAGCTGTTCCAGCGTTACGCTGTCGATATACTGGTTGATCACCTCATCAAGGCCGGTCCAGAAGGGCAGGGTGAAGCACTGCTCCCACATGGGGCACTCGTTGGTCTCGCTGCCAAGGCAGGGAATGGGTGCCACGCTGCCCTCAATGGCGCGCAGGATCTCGCCGGCGGTGTAGTCGGCAGGGGCTTTGGTCAGGCGGTAGCCGCCCTGACTGCCGCGCTCGCTTTTTACAAGGCCCACACGGGCCAGCGGGGTCACGATCTGCTCCAAATATTTCAGGCTCAGGTTCTGCCGCTCACTGATCTCCTTCAGGCTCACGGTGGTGCCCGGCGCATAACGTGCCAGCTCGGCCATCAGGCGCAGGGCATAACGGCTTTTGGTCGAAAATTTCATGGCGATCCTCTCCTTATTGCTTCCTATAGTATAGCACGTTGCTCGGATTTTGCAAAGGTATCCTCTTGTGCAAACAAAAAAGGTCTGTTATCATAGGATGGATAAGAGGATATTATAAGGAGTGAGAGTATGAGTGAGAAGATCACGGCTGCCGATGCCATCCGTCTGCTGGATGCACACGAGGCGGCTGCTGTAGATGTCCGGGAGCCGGACGAGTTTGCCGTGGGCCACATCCCCGGCGCAAAGCTGCTGCCGCTGGGTCAGGTGCTGAGCCGTGCGGCTGAGGTGCTGCCAGATAAGAACGCTGTATGGCTGGTCTACTGCCGCACCGGCCGCCGCAGTGCCGATGCCGTGCGCAAGCTGGAAAGCCTTGGCTACACCCGCCTGTACGATCTGGGCGGCATCCTGAGCTGGCCCTATGAGATCGAGGGCGACTTTGAAGGGCATTTTTAAAAAGAAAGAAGGATAACTCCATGTCGTTCCACGCAAAAGATTTTGCCGGCAGTCACTGCGGCTGCCGCTACCAGCAGGACTACCGCCCCACCTTGGGCCGCGACGGCAAAAAGGAATCCGGCACGCTGGAGGTCATCAAGTTCTATTACGATGGTGCCATCCGCTTTGAGCAGCACTGCTACGGCGAAGCCGCAACCTTCGTGTTCGGCGTATGGGCGTCCGGCATGGACAAGGACGGCACCCTGCACTGGGTGCTGCCCGACCGCCGCAAGAGCTACTACGACGAGGCGTATCTGCCCAAAAAGCTGGACCGCGTGGACGAGACGGGCAATCTTTACTTTGACGGCAGCAATTTTCCGTGGAAGCTGGCGGACGATTTTGCCGAGGATAAGCGCTGGGGCTACCCCAAGTGGAAGGTGGTACTGGGAAAACTGACCGGAAAGGGCAAAAAAGGTGACTGAATCACGAAAATCCAGTATTCATATTGACATACTAGGGAATGATATGGTATAACTTATCCGTTGAAAGGATTCCGCATCTGCACAGGGCATTCAAGGCTCCCGCAGACGCGTTCAATAAGAAAGGATCATTCCTATGGAAAACATGGAAAAAGTGGTTTATCTGGATAATGCTGCCACCACTCCCTGTGCTCCCGAGGCACTGGAAATGATGGTCAAAGCCCTGAGCGGTGCCTGCGGCAACCCCAGCAGCCATTACAGTGTGGGCTATGAGGCTAAGGAATTCGTGGACACCGGTCGTGCGCAGGTGGCAAAGGCCATCAATGCAAGTCCGGCTGAGCTCTTCTTTACCAGCTGCGGCTCCGAGGCCGACAACTGGGCCGTAAAGGGCACCGCCTTCACCAAGGCACGCCAGAACAAAAAGCACCTCATCACCAGCGCTTTTGAGCATCATGCCATCATGCACAGCATGGCTGCACTGGAGCGCATGGGCTTTGAAGTGACCTATATCAAGCCCACCGCCGAGGGCTACATCCGTCCCGAGGACGTGGAAGCTGCCATCCGTCCCGATACCGCGCTGGTCAGCATCATGATGGCCAACAACGAGATCGGCACCATCCAGCCCATCAAGGAGATCGCCGAGGTCGCTCACAAGCACGGTGTGTGGATGCACACCGACGCGGTGCAGGCTGTGGGTGCCATCCCCGTGGATGTGAAGGAACTGGGCGTGGATATGCTGTCCATGAGCGCCCACAAGTTCAACGGCCCCAAGGGCATGGGTGCCCTGTACTGCCGCAAGGGCGTATGGCCCCAGAACCTGATCGATGGCGGCAGTCAGGAGGCCCGCCACCGTGCAGGCACCGAGAACGTGGCCGGCATTGCTGCCATGGGCAAGGCACTGGAGATCGCCACGGCGCATCTGGATGAGCGCATGGCCCACGAGAGCGAGCTGCGCGATTATGTCATCGACCGCGTCCTCATGAACATCCCGGAAGCCCGCCTGAACGGCGGCCGCAGCCCCCGTCTGCCCAACAATGTGAACATCAGCTTCCCGGGTCTGGAAGGCGAGACCATCCTGCTGGATCTGGATATGCACGGCATCTGCGCCTCCACCGGCTCTGCCTGCAACTCCGACAGTCTGGACCCCAGTCACGTCCTGCTGAGCATCGGCGTGCCTGAGGAGATCGGCCACGGCTCCATGCGGTTCACCTTTGGCCCGCAGAACACCATGGAAGAAGCAAAATATCTGTGCGACGTGCTGGAGGAAGTGATCCCCCGCCGCCGTGCTATGAGTTGTATGTGGCTGCAGGGCCAGAACACGGCCCGCCAGTTCAGCCTGAAGGGAGAGCAGTAATTATGGCAAGCATGTATAGCGCAAAGGTCATGGAGCATTTTGCAAATCCGCACAATGTGGGTGAGATCCCCGACGCAAACGGCGTGGGCGAAGTGGGCAACCCCAAGTGCGGCGATATCATGCGCATGTACCTGAAGATCGAGAACAACGTGATCGTGGATGTCAAGTTCCTCACCTTCGGCTGCGGTGCCGCCATCGCCACCAGCAGCATGGCCACCGACCTCATCAAGGGCAAGACCATCGACGAGGCTCTCAAGCTGACCAACAAGGCCGTTGTGGAAGCTCTGGAAGGTCTGCCTCCCATCAAGGTGCACTGCTCTGTTCTGGCCGAGCAGGCCGTCAAGGCTGCTCTGTCCGACTACTACCGCCGTCAGGGCATCGATCCGGAACCCATCGTGGGTAAGCTCGAAGAGGACTGCGACCACTGCGAGAGCTGCGGCCACTGATCCCCGCAAAGGACGCTTCAGGGGGACACCGTTTTGTGCGGTGTCCTCTTTTTTTGCAAAAGACTGCACTGTTGTATCCTATCCAAAATGTAATAAAGCAAGTGTAAAATATTATTTGTTTACAAAAATACCCTGAATATGCACTCGTTCATGAAAAATTCATATATTGTTCAGAATGAGTTCACCACTTTTCGGTATAAGTAGGGCAACACAGGCGCAAAGAGCGCCGAACTCCCACGGAAGCGGACGAAGAACAGGGCAAAGAACGGTTCGCGGCACGCACTGCAATGCAGGTGCGTCGGCCCCGGAAAACGTCCCGCCGCACAGGAAAGGAAACGAGTTAGTATGAAAATTGGTTTTTGGGAACTTGTCGTCATCGTGATCGTGGCGTTCGTGTTCATCGGCCCGGATCAGCTGCCTGTCTACGCAAAGAAGATCGGCAAGATGCTGCGTGAACTGAAAAAGTACACCGGCGCTGCTTCTGAGGAGATCCAGAAGAACGTTGTGGAGCCGCTGAATGAGATCCAGGCTCCCCTGAAGGAAGCTGTTGCCCCGCTGACCGATATCAAGAAGGATATCGACAACAGCGTCAAGGATGTGACCAAGAGCTTTACCGGTATCGGCAAGACCAGCAAGGAGGAAGCTGCCAAGGCAGAAGCCGCCGAGGAAGTGACCGAGCTGACCGAGGAGCCGGTGGAAGAGCTGGAAGAGGACGCTGCGCCTGCCGCCAAGGCAGAGGAGAGCGCTCCCGCTGAGGAGACCGCTGCACCTGCCGAGAAGGCCGAAGAACCCGCCGCCCCGGTTGAAAAGGCTGAGCCTGCTGCAGAAGCGGCTCCCGCACAGGAAGCTGCCGAGGCTGCTCCTGCGGCCGAGCCGGTGGAGGAAGACCCTCGTCAGAATGATGTTCTGCCGAAGGACTGATTACTTACTGGATGCACCCGCGCCCGCGGTTGCCTGATACATGCAATAAGCCCGCCACGCGGCGCGGCAAAGTAAAAAGGAGATTTTTATTATGCGTATTGGTACTAACGAACTGCTGATCATCCTGGTCGTCGCTCTGCTGATCTTTGGACCCAAGAACCTGCCGAAGCTGGGCAAGATGTTCGGCAAGACCATCAACGGCTTCAAGAAGGGCATGGAGGACGAGGAAGGCTCCGATGATTCCGAGGAGAAGACCGAGAAGCAGGTTTCCAAGAAGGACGAAGACGAGGAGTAATTGTGGCTACGAACGTTAAGCGCAAAAAGAAAAAAGCCGAAGTCATGGCAGAGGACGGCAGCATGACGCTGACCGGCCATCTGAAAGAACTGCGGAACAGGCTGATCATCTGCGCGGTGGTGTTCGTGGTGGGTGTTGTGGTTTCGCTGGCATACGCCGACCGTCTGATCGATCTGCTCACTGCCATGGGCCGCGACTATTACGAGTTTGTTTCCATTGCCCCGCAGGAAAAGCTGATGCAGTATTTCCGCGTCTCCATTCTGGCAGGCGTGGTGGTCACTGTGCCGGTGGCGTTCTACCACATCTATGCATTTGCAAGGCCGGGTCTGAAACGGAGCGAGAGCACCTTCTTCAAGCTGGTCATGCTGCTGGGCCTTATCCTGTTCTGCGTGGGCGTGCTGTTCGCCTACAAGCTCATGATGCCCTTCATGCTGCGTTTCCTCAGCACCGGCATCGAGGGTGCCGAGTACATCCAGACCACCACCAGTATCGAGAGCTATGTCAACCTCTGCTTGACCATGTTCATCATTTTTGGCTGCGTGTTTGAGATGCCTCTGATCACCATCATCCTGTCCAAGATGGGCATTATCAACCCGCAGCTGCTCAAGCAGGTACGCGGCGTTGCCATCGTGATCATCTTCTTCATCGCGGCCGTTGTCACCCCGCCGGATATCGTGTCTCAGTGCATGGTGGCCGGCCCCATGGTGCTGCTGTACTTCATCAGCATCCTCCTGAGCGGCATCTTCTATAAGCCGAAAGAGGACGATGATGACGAAGATGACGAGGATGAGGGCGAGGACGAAGAGTAAGCTCTGACTTCTGGTTTTCTGTTTTATCATTGCAAAAATAAAGGCTGCTGCGCCATTTGGTGCAGTAGCCTTTTTGTATGTGGCTTTTTTGTATGTAGCCTTTTTGTATGTGGTCTTTTTGTATGTGGAAAATGCTTCCGGTGCAGAGCGTAATCGCGTGGGGCCGTGGCCAGCAGACGCTGGGTGCCACAACTCGTCCAAAGCGAACGCGGCGGCAATTCCAAATCGTTGCTGCTCAGTCTATACAAGCCACCCGCCCTGTGCTAGAATGAAACCAACAAATCAAAGGCGGTGAAACCATGCACCCACTCCCGGAATATCCTCGCCCGGCCATGCGCCGGGACAGCTATGAGAACCTGAACGGCCTGTGGAAGTACGCCATTACTCAGACAGCAGAATACCCCGCTGCGTGGGACGGCAGCATTCTGGTGCCCTACTCTCCGGAAACAAAGGCCTCCGGCGTGGGCCGCACCCTGCAGCCCGGCCAGTGGCTGCACTACCACTGCACCTTTGCTCCCCCTCCGGGAGAAGGGGGCCGGGTGCTGCTGCACTTCGGCGCGGTGGACGATGCCTGTGCGGTGCAGGTGAACGGCCATCTGGTGGGCGGCCATCGGGGCGGCTACTGGCCCTTCACGCTGGATGTCACCGCCCAGCTCAACGATACGGGCCGCAACAGCCTGTGGGTGGCCGTGCAGGACCCCACGGACAGCGGCACGCAGGCCCGGGGCAAGCAGACCCTGAAGCCCGGCGGCATGTTCTATCCGGCCCAGAGCGGCATCTGGCAGACGGTCTGGATGGAGCGTGTGCCGGAAAACTACATCCAGTCGCTCACGGTCACGCCGGACTACGATGCCCGCACCGTGACCGTGAAAGCCCATACTTCCATGCCCGGAGGTGCAGTGAACCTGTGGGCCGTGGTGCGGGCCGGGGGCGTGACCATTGCCGAGGACTGGGGCAGCGACGAAGCGGACCGGGACGGCGAGGTGACGCTGAACATCCCGGAGGAACATTTCTTTCCGTGGAGCCCGGATACCCCGTTTTTGTATGACCTGACCGTGGGCACCACGCAGGGAGGGGAGGAGCAGTTCGACACCGTGCACAGCTACTTTGCCCTGCGCAAGTGGAGCTGTGAGCCGGATGCGCGGGGCGTGCTGCGCTTCTGCCTGAACGGAAAGCCCATCCTGCTCAACGGCCTGCTGGATCAGGGCTACTGGCCGCAGGGCCTGTATACCCCGCCTTCCGATGCGGCGGTGGAGCGGGAGCTGAGCGAGGTGAAAGCGCTGGGATTCAACCTGCTGCGCAAGCACGCCAAGATCGAGCCGCAGCGCTGGTACTACCACTGCGACAGGCTCGGCCTTGTGGTCTGGCAGGACATGGTGAACGGCGGCAGCAGATACAACCTGTGGTTCGTCACCTACCTGACCAATGTGCTGCAGCCCCTTGTGCGCCGCCTGCCCGACGCAGAGCCGCTCTGGGGCCTGCTGAGCCGCGGAAAAGCATCCAGCCGGGAAACATACCGCAAAGAGCTGCAAGCCACCGTGGAAGCCCTGCGCTGCCATCCGTGCATCGGCTGCTGGGTGCCCTTCAACGAAGGCTGGGGCCAGTTTGATGCGGCCGGGGCAGTGCAGGCCATCCGCACGCTGGACGATACCCGCCTTGTGGACGAGGCCAGCGGTTGGTATGATCAGGGCGGCGGAGATGTGTGCTCCATCCACAACTATTTCTATCCGCTGCATGTAAAGCCCGGAAGCCGTACCGTGGCCCTGAGTGAATACGGCGGCATTGCATGGCCCATGCCGGGGCACGAAGCACCGGGCAAAACCTACGGCTACGGCACGGCCAAGAGCCGCGCAGACCTGACCGCCCGCTGCAAAAAGCTGCAATTGGGCACGGTGCTGCCGCAGCTCAAAAAAGGCCTCTCGGCGCTGGTGTACACCCAGCTGACGGATGTGGAAGATGAGGTGAACGGTCTGTTTACCTATGACCGGGCCGAGATCAAGCCGGATGCCAATGCCGTCCGCTCGGTGAATGCTGCCCTTGCCGCAGAGTTCGCAAAAGTGACGCGGTGAAAGAAAAAACTCCCTCAGTCATCGCGCAGCGATGACTGAGGGAGTTTTATGTTACAGCAGCTCTCAGCTGTTGGCGCTGTTGTTCACGATCTTTTTGGCGGGCAGTTTGTTCATGGCAGAGCTGTCCAGATCGTGTGCCAGCTCTGCACCGCCTGCGGCCAGTGCGTCGTCCAGCTCGCCGCCCTTCATATCGCTCAGGATCTGGCTGCGCAGGTCGTCCAGCGAAGAAACGCTCAGCGGGTCTACACGCACCATCAGGAGCAGGGTGTTGCTGTTGATCTGCACGGCAGCGGCCTCGCCGTAGGAAAGGCTGCGCAGAGCATCGGCAGCACCGTCCTGCGTAAAGGCCGAAGCAACATCGCTCTCGGTCAGCAGCTCGGTCTGGACGCTGGCGCTGTCGTCGGAAGTTTTGCCGTCCAGCACAGCGTAGATGTCCGGCAGGGCATTCTGTGCGGCCTCATGCAGGGCACTCACCTGATCCGAGACCGTCTCGCCGCCTGCGGCGTTGACACTGTCGGCAGCGGCCTGTGCCAGCTTGAGCATCTCGGCCTTCTGGTCATCGTCCGCAAAGGCGTAGGTGCTGGTATTGTACAGCGGGATGCTGATGTAGCAGATCTCATACATGCTGTCGTCCAGATGGCTGGTCAGCTCGTCGTCCTCCACTGGGGTCTCGCCGTCCGGGCCGTAGACCATATCCAGCAGGGCGGTGTGCTCCACCTGCAGACGTTCATATGCCTTGACGGTCTCCAGACCAATGCCGTTGGCGGTGTAGGTGTCGCCGTACTGGTCCATCATCTGCTGGGCATAACGGTCGGCAGTGGAAAGCTGCTCTGCAGTCAGCTCACCGCCCAGCGCCTTGAAGCGGGCATCCACAGCGGCCAGCGTTTCCAACGTTTCCTGTGTTTTCTGGGCCACATAGTCGCTCACAACTGCGGTCTCGCCGCTGTCAGAGTCGGTGGTGATGGTCTCTTTCAGGAAGGCTTTTACGTCGGTGGTGTCCTGATCGGTGCCGGCAAGCTGGGCGGCCTGCTGGTAAGCACTGTACTGTGCCAGCAGATACATGCCGGAGGTGATCTCAAAATCACCGATGCTGCCCACGGCGTCCGGGGCGGAAATGGTGCAGCCCACAAGGCTGAACACCAGTGCAAGTGCGCAGATCAGCGCGAGAAGTTTCTTTTTCATGGCAATGCTCCTATGATGTTTATTTTTGCTCGGCGGAGGCAAGGATCTCTGCCATCGCCTTGAGGATGCTTTGCAGCAGCTCCAGCGGCTTTTCGTCGGGCTGCAGCGTGACCGAGAGATAGGGCCGGTTGCCTGCACCGGCGGTGACGCGGCCATTGAAGGCTACCAGCAGGCCCCGGATCATGGGCAGCTCCAGACTTTCCAGCTGCAGGGTGAGGGTGTCCTTTTTCTGGGTCACTTCGGTCACGCCCACAGTGCTGGCCTGCACGCGTACCAGCGACACGTTCACCAGATCGCTCACCGAGGGCGGCGGGTCCCCGTAGCGGTCGATGAGCTCGTCCAGCACATCGGCGGCATCCTCTGCCGTCTGGATGGCGGCAATGCGTTTATAAGCTTCAATGCGGCCCGGGCCGTCTGCGATATATTTCTCCGGGATGAAGGCATCCACCCGCAGGTCCACAAGGCATTCGCTCTTGTCCCGCCGGACAGGTTCGCCCTTGGCCCGGGCGATGGCCTGCCCCAGCATCTTCACGTAGAGGTCGTAGCCCACGGCCTCCATGTGGCCGTGCTGGCTGTGGCCCAGAAGACTGCCCGCACCCCGGATCTGCAGATCCCGCATGGCGATGCGGAAGCCGGAGCCGAAGGCCGTGAACTCCCGGATAGCGGAGAGCCGCTTCTGGGCGATATCGGTCAGGGTCTTGTCCCGCCGGAAGGTGAAGTAGGCATAGGCCTTGCGGCCGGAGCGGCCCACCCGGCCTCTGATCTGGTACAGCTGGGCAAGGCCCATGCGGTCGGCATCCTCGATGATGAGGGTGTTGCAGTTGCGCACGTCGATGCCGGTCTCGATGAGGGTGGTGCACACCAGAATATCGATCTCGCCGTTCAGCAGATGCTGCCACACGGGGTTCAGCTCTTCCTCGGTCATCTTGCCGTGGGCAATGCCGATGCGTGCGCCGGGCACCAGCTTGCTCACATGGGCGGCGCAGGCTTCGATGTTGTCCACCCGGTTGTGCAGGTAGTACACCTGCCCGCCCCGGGCAAGCTCCTTCTTCATGGCTTCGGCAAGGATCACGTCGTTGTATTCCAGCACAAAGGTCTCCACGGGCTGCCGCTCGATGGGCGGCTGCTCGATGGTGGAAAGGTCCCGGATGCCGCTCATGGCCATGTTCAGCGTGCGGGGGATGGGAGTGGCCGACAGGGTGAGCATGTCCACCCCGATGAAGTTCTCCTTGAGCTTTTCCTTGTGCTTCACACCGAAGCGCTGCTCTTCATCGATGATGACAAGGCCGAGGTCATGGAACTTCACGTCCTTGGACAGCAGCCGGTGGGTGCCCACCACGATGTCCACACTGCCCGACTGCAGGCCCCGGAGGGTCTCCTTCTGCTGTTTTGCGGTGCGGAAGCGGGACATCATCTCCACCTTTACGGGAAAAGCTTCCATGCGGGAAAGAATGGTGTTGTAGTGCTGCCACGCCAGCAGGGTGGTGGGGGCAAGGATGGCGCACTGCTTGCCGCCCATCACGCACTTGAAGGCGGCGCGCAGGGCCACTTCGGTCTTGCCCACGCCCACGTCGCCGCACAGCAGGCGGTCCATGGGCCAGCCCTTTTCCATGTCCTGCTTGATCTCGGCGGTGGCGTTCAGCTGGTCGTCGGTCTCGTCGTAGTCAAAGCGGGTCTCAAAGTCCCGCTGCCAGTCGCCGTCCGGCGGGAAGGCATAGCCCGTGGCCTGACGG
Organism: Faecalibacterium sp. BIOML-A4; assembly: GCF_009679665.1. Lineage (NCBI taxonomy): Bacteria > Bacillati > Bacillota > Clostridia > Eubacteriales > Oscillospiraceae > Faecalibacterium > Faecalibacterium sp. BIOML-A4. The sequence continues at coordinate 96,047 of NZ_WKZG01000017.1, forward strand.
CGGCGGGCGTAGAGCTCGATCAGTTCCTGCGCCATCTCCTCGGTGGCTTTTTTTACCTTGGCGCGGGTGCGTTGCCACTCGGCACCGCCCAGCTTTGCCAGCTTTACCTTTTCCTCGTCGCCGGGGGCGGTGTAGCGGCTCAGCAGGTCCAGCTGGGTCACCGGAACATACAGCACGTCCGAGCCGGAGTACTGCACCTTCAGGTAATCTTTCGTGGCACCCTGCACTTCCAGCCGCTGGATGCCCGCATACATGCCGATGCCGTGGCTCTGGTGCACCACATAGTCCCCGGGCTTGATGTCCGAAAGGCTGGAAAGAGCGTTCTTGTTCTTTTTGCGCTTCTTGGTCTCGGCGGAGGTCTCTTCCTCCAGACCGTGCCTGCGGCTGGACAGCACCGCCGCATGGGCAAACGGAAAGGTGCACCCGGCGGTCAGATGGCCCGGCAGCACCTGTACGATGCCTTTTGTGGGCCGCACATCCCGGCTCATGCTCACGGAGTAGCCCTTGTCGGCAAGGTCGCGGGTGAGGGCGGCGGCACCCTTGGGCGTTCCGGAAAACAGGGTGACGGCATAGCCCTGCGCAATGAGCGGGTCAAGGTCTTCTCGCAGGGAGACAAGGTCGCCGTTCCAGTTGGGGGCGGCAAAGGCCTCGGCGTTGATGAGGTCTTTCAGCTTAAATTCGTTCATGCCGCGCAGGAAGTTCTCGCACAGCAGGGTGCTCTGCTTCTGGGAGGCAGCGGCAAGGTCGTCCATGGTCTGGTAGAGTACATCCAGCCCGGGGCAGAGCACACCCTCTTCCAACAGGCCGGTCAGCTCTTCGCTGCGACGGAACTCGGTGGCCTTCTGGGCATCCCGGATGCCGCCCACCTCGTCCAGAATGAACAGCGGTGTGTCCAGATGATCCAGCAGGGTGGCCGGGCTCGGATAGCGCAGGCCGTAGTATTTATCCATGGCTTCCGGCATCAGGCCGGAGTCCAGCTGAGCAAGGTCGGCTTCCGTGGCCTTTTCCAGTGCGGTGCGGTGCCGGCCGCGTGCCTTTTTGATGGCGGAACGCAGGGCCTCGGCAGTCTCGGCGGTATCGCCGAACAGCACCTCGCGGGCAGGGGAAAGATAGATCTTTTCCAGTGCGCTGTCCCGCCGCTGGGTGAGCAGGTCGAAGGAAGAAATGGAATCGATCTCGTCGTCCCAGTACTCCACGCGGGCAGGCTGGCGCATATCCGGCGCATAGATATCCACGATATCGCCGCGCACACTGAACTGTCCCGGGCCGTCCACCTGACTGCGCCGCACATACCCGGCGGCGAACAGCCGGGCCACAAGCCCCTCACGGTTGTACACCATGCCGGGCTTGAGGGTGAGGGTGTTTTTCAAAAACTCATCCCGGGGCACGGTGTACTGCAACAGCGCTTCGGCGGGCACGCAGACCGCATTCAGCCGCCCGCCTGCAAGGGAGCCCAGCACCGAAAGGCGGCGGTACTCGTACTCGCGGCCCGCGCCCTCCACTGGGCGCAGCATAAAGTCCCGGGGCGGGAACACCGCAGCGGCAAGCCCCAGTGCCTTGAGGTCGTCCGCAAAGTGGGTGGCCTCGGCCTCGCCGGGGGTCACGATGCACAGCACCCGGCCAAGGTCTTTTTGCAGCGCGGCGTACAGCAGGGCACGGCCTGCGGGCGGCAGACCGAACAGCGCGGCAGGACCAGGCTTTGCAAAGCTGGCCGCGATCTTCTGATATTCCGGTGTGGCCTTGAGTAAGGCTTCGTACATGAAAAAACCTCCTTTCCTGCTGGGATGACGATTTGAAATTGCCGCCGCAGACGGGTTGCGGCACCCAGCATCTGCTTCACGCCTTGAGCGGCGCTCGCATCTTGCTGGCCGCTGCCCCAACAACTCCTCCCTGTTTCCGCCACTGGCGGCGGTCGTCGCTGTTGCGCTTTGGCAATGGCAGAGGAATGATTATTTTTTATTTGCAGCAGAGAAAAGCCCGCAGGCTTTTCTCTGCTGCTTTTTCACGAGAGGGGGCGTGACCTCAAAATGCATCAAAGAACATAAATGCAGCTTGCCAGTGCTGCCCCACTCGGTGAAAATGTGTTTGGAGCGGCCCGCAGGCCGCGACAAACACAAACAATAAAAATAAAATTCCGCTGAAAATGCCCAGAGCGCAAGCGGAGGGCGTTTTAAATGGGGCTCTTACCCGTTATACTTGCTTTGTGCCAGACTCAGCTTGCCGTCCATGATGAGCTTTGCGGCGGCCTCAAGGTCGGGGTAGCGGCTGCTCAGAGCCTTGGCATCCTCTGCCGGGAACTTGCCCAGCACCCACGCGGCAAGGTCGTAGTCCGGGTGGGGCTTGGCACCCACGCCGATGCGGATGCGGGGGAAGTTCTCCCCGCCCAAGCGGACGATGATGCTCTTCAGGCCGTTATGTCCGCCTGCGGAGCCGGAGGGCCGGATGCGCAGCTTGCCGGGGTTCTGGGTGATATCGTCGCACAGAACGATGACGTGGTCGGCAGGAATCTTGAAAAAGCCCGCCGTGGGGGCGATGGAGTCGCCCGAAAGGTTCATGTAGGTCAGGGGCTTGAGCAGCACCACCTTGTGGCCGTCCACTTCGCCCTGACCCCACAGGCCTTCAAATTTGGTTTTGCTGACCGAAATGCCCCACTTGTCGGCCAGATAGTCCAGCGCGGCATAGCCCGCATTGTGGCGGGTGCCGTCGTATTTTGTTTCCGGGTTGCCAAGACCGGCAATCAGCCAGATGTCATTTGTATTCATGAGTGTTATATTTTCCTTTTTGTGATAAATTGTCCGATGCAAGTCCTAAGTATAACATACGCGCGTGTAAAAAGATATACATTATAAGCGAAAAAGATGCACCTGCAAACAAAAACCGCCGCGCAGGGCCATCCTGTGCAGCGGTCTGTACGCGAAAAACGGACAGCTTACTTGCTCTGCTCGTCTTCCAGCTTCTTTTTTTTGGCAATGTAGGCTTCCATCTTGGGCTCTGCCCAGCCCTCCAGATTGGTCTGGCGCTCCCGGGCGATGCCCAGTGCCTGTGCGGGCACGTCCTTGGTGATGGTGCTGCCGGCGGCGGTATAGGCACCATTGCCCACCTTCACGGGGGCCACAAGGTTCGTGTTGCAGCCGATGAAGCAGTAATCGCCGATCTGGGTGCGGAACTTATCCTTGCCGTCGTAGTTGCAGGTGACGGTGCCGCAGCCGAAGTTGCAGTACTTGCCCACATCGCTGTCGCCGATATAGGTCAGGTGGCTCACCGTGTTGCCCCGGGCAAAGTTGGAGTTCTTGGTCTCCACGTATGCACCCAGATGCACGCCGTAGTCGGTGACGGTGTTCACCCGCACATGGGTGAAGGGGCCGATGTTGTTGTGAGGGCCGATGTGGCTGCTGTATACCTGACTGGCGTTGACGGTGCTGCCCTCGTCTACGATGCTGTCCTCAATGAGGGTGTTGGGACCGATGATGCAGCCCGCACCGATGACCGTTCTGCCGCGCAGGATGGTACCGGCCAGAATGACGGCACCCGGGGCGATGACCACGTCCGGTGCGATCTGCACGGTGCGGCTGTCGATGATCACGCCGTTTGCGATGTGCTGCAGCAGAATGACCTCGCGGGCGGCTTCGGCGGCATCCAGCTGCTCACGCGCTGCATTCAGCGCAGCAGAAGAAACAGAATTTTCCATACGATAGATCTCCCTTCCGGCACGGCGGCTCCCGGCGGGTGGATGATAAGGCCCGACCCGGAAAAATGATGCATCCATATCCAAAGATGGATACAACAGAAGCTTTGCGCCGACAAAAAAGAAAAAGCTGAAATTACAGGGATAGAAAGTTGTATCCAACAGACGGATAATCCGCATCAGAAAACGAAAAACCTCTCGAACTTTCTCCCATTCTATACTACCTTAAAACTTGGCAAATTTCAAGGGATTTGCATAAAAAATAACAGACAAATTCGGGATTTTGCATGGTGGAAAGGAATGGATTTTCTGGTATAATAGTTTAGCATTCACAAACAATGTTCATCGGTCGAGTTTTTAAGACAAGGCAAACGATGAGACTGCGGTGCGGCTGTGCTGCAGTCACGAATGGGAGGTAAACAACGCATGAGCAAAAAGTATCTGTACTACTTCAGCGAAGGCAATGATGCTTTCGGCGGCGACAAAGTCACCATGAAGAATACTCTGGGCGGCAAGGGTGCTGGTCTGGCAGAAATGACCGCAGCCGGTATGCCGGTGCCGCAGGGTTTCACCATCACCACCGACGCCTGCACCCAGTATTATGCAGACGGCCGTCAGATCAATGACGAGATCACTGCTGATATCTTTGAGCACCTCAAGGGTCTGGAAGAGATCACCGGCAAGAAGTTCGGCGATAACCAGAACCCCCTGCTGGTCTCCGTCCGTTCCGGCGCACGTCAGTCCATGCCCGGCATGATGGACACCATCCTGAACCTGGGCCTGAACGACGAGGCTGTTGAAGGTCTGGCAAAGAAGACCGGCAACGCCCGTTTTGCATACGACTGCTACCGCCGCTTTGTGCAGATGTTCGCGGACGTCGTTATGATGGTCCCGAAGAGCCTGTTCGAGGTCGAGATCGACAAGATGAAGGAAGCCAAGGGCGTCAAGAACGACGTGGACCTGACTGCTGATGACCTGAAGGAACTGGTCGGCACCTTCAAGAAGATCTACGAGGAGAACGAAGGCCGTCCCTTCCCGCAGGATCCCCGTGATCAGCTGATCGAGGCTGTCAAGGCCGTCTTCCGCAGCTGGGACAACCCCCGCGCAAATGTCTATCGTAAGATGAACGAGATCCCCTACGAGTGGGGCACCGCTGTCAACGTGCAGCAGATGGCATTCGGCAACTCCGGCGACCGCTCCGGCACCGGCGTTGCATTCACCCGTGACCCCGCCACCGGCGCTAAGAAGCTGATGGGCGAGTACCTGATCAATGCACAGGGCGAGGACGTTGTGGCCGGCGTGCGCACTCCTTCTCCCATCAGCCACCTGAAGGATCAGATGCCTGAGGTGTACGATCAGTTTGTCGAGATCGCTACCCGTCTGGAGAACTACTTCCGCGATATGCAGGATATGGAGTTCACCATCGAGGACGGCCATCTGTACATGCTGCAGACCCGTAACGGCAAGCGTACCGCTCAGGCTGCTCTGCAGATCGCATGTGATCTGGTGGACGAGGGCATGATCACCGAGCAGGAAGCTGTCCTGCGCGTGGAGCCCAAGCAGCTGGATACCCTGCTGCATCCCCAGTTCGACGCCGCTGCCCTGAAGGCCGCCGAGGTCGTCGGCAAGGGTCTGGCAGCTTCTCCCGGTTCTGCCTGCGGCCAGATCGTCTTTACTGCTGAAGAGGCAGAGGAGATGGTCAAGTCCGGCAAGATGAAGAAGGTCGTTCTGGTTCGTCTGGAGACCAGCCCCGAGGATATCGTGGGCATGCAGGTTTCTCAGGGCATCCTGACCGTCCGCGGCGGCATGACCAGCCACGCAGCTGTTGTTGCCCGTGGTATGGGCACCTGCTGTGTCTCCGGCTGCGGCAATGACAACGAGGTCAAGATCGACGAGGAAGCAAAGACCTTCGAAATCAACGGCCACAAGTTCGCCGAGGGCGACTGGATCTCCATCGACGGCTCTACCGGCAACATCTACGGCGAGCAGGTCGCTACCGTGGCCGCTACCGGCAATAAGAACTTCAACCGCTTCATGGGCTGGGCAGACGCTGCTCGTCAGCTGCTGGTCATGACCAACGCTGATAACCCGCGCGACGCACAGCAGGCAGTGGATCTGGGTGCTGAGGGCATCGGCCTGTGCCGTACCGAGCACATGTTCTTCGCAGAGGATCGCATCAAGGCTGTGCGTGAGATGATCTGCGCACGTACCGTGGAAGAGCGCGAAGCTGCTCTGGCCAAGGTCGAGCCGTTCCAGCAGGGTGACTTCGAGGCCATGTACCGCATCATGGGTGAGCGCCCGATGACCATTCGTTATCTGGATCCGCCTCTGCACGAGTTCCTGCCCACCAAGGACGAGGACATCAAGGAGCTGGCTGCCGATATGGGCATGACCTTCGATGATCTGAAGAACGTGGTTACTTCTCTGCACGAGTTCAACCCCATGATGGGTCACCGTGGCTGCCGTCTGGCTGTTACCTACCCTGAGATCGCTGCGATGCAGACCCGCGCTGTGATCAAGGCTGCTCTGAACGTCTCTGCTGAGACCGGCTACATGATCACCCCGCACATCATGATCCCGCTGGTCGGCGAGGTCAAGGAGCTGAAGTTCGTCAAGGACGTTGTGGTCAAGGTCGCAGACGAGCTGATCGCTTCTGCAGGCGTTGAGATGAAGTATCAGGTCGGTACCATGATCGAGATCCCCCGTGCAGCCCTGACTGCCGGCGAGATCGCCAAGGAAGCCGAGTTCTTCAGCTTCGGCACCAACGACCTGACCCAGATGACCTTCGGCTTCAGCCGTGATGATGCCGCCAAGTTCCTGGGCGCATACTACGAGAACAAGATCTACGAGAGCGATCCGTTCCAGCATCTGGATCAGATCGGCGTTGGCAAGCTGGTCAAGATGGCTGCCCACGACGGCCGCGAGACCCGTCCCGATCTGGGTCTGGGTATCTGCGGCGAGCACGGCGGCGACCCCACGAGCGTGGAGTTCTGCCACAATGTCGGTCTGGACTACGTCAGCTGCTCTCCCTTCCGTGTGCCTATCGCACGTCTGGCTGCTGCTCAGGCTGCTATTAAAAACCCGAGAGCATAAGAATTTTATAGCGAATTATCGTTAAAAATCAAGCATAAAATAAGGCTCACCGTCAATTTTGGCGGTGGGCCTTATTTATTTGCTCACGTATGAGGTGAATTGCGTTTAACACAGGGCTGCTTTCCAGAAGCATCACAGATACACCTCCACAGTCAGGTCGGTCCACGCTGCACGGCGGAACTGGTGGGGCATCTTGTTGGCTTCCCGGTAACGTTTGGCGGTTTCAAAGTCGATGGTGAAGGTGAGGATGGGCTTTTCCGACACAGCCACCAGACCGGTGCGCTCCTCTTTGGACTTCTTGCAACCGGTGTTCAGCTTCCAGCGGTAGGAGTAATCGGCAATGGGGGTGACCACTTCAACGAACTGGTCGATCAATTCGGGAGCAAGACGGGCACCGTGCACATCGACCTTCTGAGAGAGAAAATCGTAGATCGCTTTCATGTCCGAAGAAACCGTCTGTGGTTCAGGTACAGGGGAGAGGGCTTTCAGCTCTTGCTCCAAGTGTGCAATCTCGTCATCTGCCTGTTTGCAGAGGGTTTGATATTCTTCTCGTGGCAGTTCGCCGTCTGCACGCATGGCAGCGTAGTTCAGCTTGCGTTTTTTGATTTTTTCGATCTGGCCCTGAATCGGTGCAGCGGACATTCGTGTGGCGGCTTTTCCGTTCTGGCAGCTTTCGATCATCTTGCAGGCACGAAGGATGGCTTTGTTCTGATCGCCCCAGACCTTTTCAAAGATCTTCTTCGCCATCAGTTCCAGCTTCCACTCCGGGATGGAAATGGCATCACAACTGAGCTGCTGGGTCATGTTGTGCTCCAGAACGAAGGAACGGGTCGGATTGACGGTTCGCATATTGCATTGGTAGCCAAAGACCGGCGTTCCGTCCTTCAGTTTACGCCAGTTGAAAATGCGGTAGGAAGAACCGCAGCGGCAACGAAGTTTTGCGACCCATAAATATTTGGTGCTGTCAATGCCCTTGCGTCGTGTTTCTCCATCAGGAAGACGCAGATTGACAATACGGCTTTTACGGATGCGCTCACATTCATGCCAGAGGGCTTCTGATACGATGGGTTCGAAGTTGCCTTTTACATAGACGAAGGAAGTTTCGTCCAGATTGTTGATGCGCTTCTTTTCAAGATAGTTGTTGACCTTGGACTTGTTGTAGCAGACATAGCCCATATACGTTGCGTTACGAAGGATACGGCTGATCTTTGTACAGGACCAACTGACGTTTCCGTGCCCATCCTTGCGGCCCAGCCGGGAAAGTTCAGTGACGATCGCCTTTTCCCCGTAGCCCTGCGAATAGAGCGTGAAAACCATCCGTATGGTTGCAGCCTGTTCCTCGTTGATAACGTATGTACGGTTGACCTTGTCCCGGTCATAGCCGATGATGTTGCCGCTGCCGTAAAGCACACCGTTCTGCCGACTTATCTTCTGCCCAGCAAGAACACGCTCTGAGATCTTGCGGCTTTCCTCCTGCGCCATGGTTGCCATGATGGAAAGCCGGAGTTTGCCATCGCCGTCCATCGTCCAGATGTTGTCGGATACGAAAAAGACCTCTACGCCGAAATTACGGAGTTCACGGGTGAGCTGAAGGGTATCGACGGTGTTGCGGGCAAAGCGGCAGACCTCACGCGTAACGATCAGGTCGAATTTTCCGCACTTGGCATCGGAAATCATTTTCATAAAGGCCGGGCGCTTTTTGGCGGAGGTTCCGGTGATGCCCTCGTCGATGTAGCGGTCAACGACCTGCCAGTTGGGATGATACCGAAGCTGGTCATCGTACCATTGCATCTGATTGCCAAGCGCATCGACCTGCGCTTCATGCTGGGTGGAAACACGACCGTAAAAGACAACGCGGCGATCACGGTCTTTGTCCAATGGGAATTGCCCAAAGTACATTCTTTGTGTGATGTTCATATCGCTGTACCTCCTTTGCCCGTAGTATAGAAGATTGCGAAGGGAATATGTAGGATGTCGCCGGTGTCAGCGACATCCTTGACATTACGCAGAATATCTGCTAAGGACCTGATGATAGACCTCAGCAGAGATCAGGTTGTTGTCAAATAAAATAGAAATCAGCTTCAGTGCAGTTGCATCGATGCTGAAAACATCGGGAGGAACAGCGGGGGAAGGGGGAGAGTAGGCGTTTTTGTTGATATTATCGACCTCCGTTCAGATCCAGACTGTTCATCAGGGCTTCGTTGATCTGGTACATTTCGTCCGGCGTAGTCTGCCCCAGGAGCCGCTGGATGCGTTCTTTATCAATGGTGAAGATCTGCTCCAGCAGCACCATAGAGGGTCTTGAAAACGCTGGATTTCGTTCAATGAGAACATGGGTGGGCTGGTTTGGCTTTTTGGTGACTTTTGAGGTCACAGCAGCCACGATCACGGTCGGTGCAAATTTATTTCCGGTATTATTTTGTATCACAATAACAGGGCGTTTACCTCCCTGCTCAGAACCATAGTGCGGGTCAAGGTCTGCAAAGTAGATCTCGCCCCGGAGAAAACCAAAGTCTTTTGTTACATATACGGTGGCAGTCAACCCCCTTTTGCTTATGTAGGCAAAAGCCGCCCCTGCGGACGGCTTCTGCGATGTGAAAGGAGACCTACATGAAGAAGTAAGATCACTGCTTGATGGGCAGATTGAAGCGGCGGCTGGAGCCGTTGTAGGTGCGAAGGATCAGCATCATATACTTGTAGCTGACGGTGCCGCTCAGGGATTTCTCATCCCGCACCAGCGTCATAGGGTGAATGGCTTGCAGACGCTTCACCAGACGCTCCGGGTCATACTCGCCCTGATACAGAGCCACAAAGCGAACCATGCCCTGCAGGATGCCGGAGCGGAGGGAATCAGGGTCACCCTCCCAGCCCTTTGCCAACATGGTCAGGGCTTCTTTGTAGAGGTCTGCGCCGTAGGCTTTGTACTCCTTGAAAGCCGTGCGGATGCAGATGATCTTCCACGGGGCACGGTAGCTGTCCAGACCAAGCTGCAGACCTGTGCTTTCGGTGGCTTTCACGAATGCGAGAGATTCCGGGTCTTTGCCCACCAAAGCGGCGCGCAGCTCTGCGCCAGCGGTCAGCGGCGTGGAAACGCCCGTCTGCCGGGAAAACAGCATGGCTTCTTCTTCCTCTGTCAGTCCCTCGTACACTTTGCAGATGATCGGAAGATCCTGCCCGCCGTTCATCGCCCGACGGGTCACGATGGTATGCTGACCGTCAAAGACGAAGTAGTGACCGTCCCGGTAGCTGACCTTGGGCGGGTTGGCAATCAGCTCGGTGAACTCTGCCGACATCTTTTCGACATTGGGAATGTTCAGCTTGCGCTGATATTCCGCAGGGATTTCGAGAAAGGCACTGTTGATGACCTTTTCTTCGTAAGGCCGCTGAGCGAAAAGGGCTTCGATGATGGCTTCATCCGTGATTTCGGGCATGATCTCAGGCATGGTGCTGACACAGTTCATATTCTTCATAGCAGTTCCTCCATCTTATCTTCCAAATTTTTCAGGTAATCTCTCAATTTCTGAATCGTTCGTCCTACGGATGCACGGTTCTCTGCATCGGATAGAATATCGGGATATTCCCGGAAAACGCTTTCCCAGCGGCGCATCATACTGTTGGCGGCTCCCGATACCTCACAAAGCATCGCCGCACCATTGGCAAGCTGCTTGACATGGTAGCGATTGTTTGCGATTTCAAGAATCTGCTGACGGTCAACTTTCAACGGTTCATTCTCCTTTTGTGGAAAGATCGGCTCGGATGGAGCAGGAGTGGACGTTGGTTCTTCGTCAGGCGCTTCTTCATCGGATGTACTGGCATCGGGCAACGGTGCGGCTACGGCTGGGGGATTTTTCTGTTTTGGTGTGGTCGGCTTTTGTGGCTTTGGCTTTTTCGGTTTACAAATCTCAGCTACCAGTGCTGGGCGTTCTTCGGGAGGGGCACGGGCAACGGACGCAATCTCGGAGGCGGTCGGTTTGACTTCGCCGGAAAGCACTTTCTGCCGTGTACCGGGTACAGCTTCTTCGGCAGCGTCCAAACCTTTAGCATAATGTTCGGCTTCAATCACATACGTTCTTCCTACACCGCTTTCCGCAGCGACTTTATAACAGGTTTTGGGTGCACCGATCAGGTTACGCTTTCCGTAACCTGATTTTGCAACAGGACTTTTTCTGTCACCGCCGTTGGCGCATTTCTCAGCTTCATACTGCTTACCGATAAGGTATTTCTTCTGTTCCGGGGTAAGGTTGCGTCGCCCCAGCTGGTTTTTGCAGATCCAGATGATTGCTTCATAGCGGCTGGCGAACTCTTTCTCGTGAACGGTGAAAGGAATCTCCGGGTGCTTCTTGGCGATGGTGTAGCGGTTGTGTCCATCTACGATCAAGCCCTGCCATACGATGATGGGATTGATGATACGGCCATCTCGCAGGATGTTGGCTTCGAGCTGGTTCAGTTCCTCAAAGGTCAGCGGCGGAATCTTGCCCTGAAACTCCGGGTCGATCTTAAGCGCATTCAGATTCATCATCGAACCGTCCCTTCTTAAAGTAGGTGGATTTCGGGCTGGTGGGCTGGATGTAGTAGTCGTAGCCGAAGTTGGTCTGGCAGTAGGTGCAGGGTTCCTTGGTGAGCTGATAGGGGTCTGCACGGCGGACACGGATGCCACGCGTGTTCCGAAAGGCATTCAGGCAGCGGGGGCAGAGAGTGGTCAGGGTCGATTCGTCGGTAAAAGTACGGCTCATAGTCATTACCTCCGTGTCATCAGAATGAATATTCGGTATGGAAAAAGCCCACTGCCTTGATTCAGAAGAATCCCGGTGGTGGGCTTTGAAGTTTTTGTTTTAAGTGTCCCACCCTATTTGTCCTCGACGCCCGGTGGGGTTGGAATACACCTCGGTGAGGGGGATCGCACCCTTCCTCTCATTGGCTTTTCAGCCACCCCGCCTTCTTTATGGCCGGGCCGCGAATTACGGAAGTTTCATTGTTTTGTCCGAGGGAATGATATTCAGTTTTCAAGGTACGGCGTCCAACTTCGGGCTTCTCCCCATCTGGGGTGTTGCCCTTGCTGTGACCATAGTGTACCTGAAAACTGAATGTTTTTTTAGGACGCATTACGTCCTATTTTTGAGAAAAAATGAGTCTTTTTTATAAAGAAACCGGACATCCTATGTCCTGTTTTTCGTAGGAGCGTCAGAAAAATACGCAAAAAAGAAGCCGAGAATCGCTTCTCGGCTTCTGGGAGATAAACTTATGCAATTTCTGTTTCAGTCAGTTCTGTTATCAGAGTATTCAACCCGTCTTTGAACATCCGAATCGTCTTGTTCTGTTTTTTGATATGTGCGATAAGGTCCCTTTCTCTTGGGGTTTCAGTCACACCAATAATCAAAAAATCCAAGTTGGCTTTTAGCAGAACCACTACTTCCACCATGAGATCTATGGAAGCAGCACATTCACCTCTCTCAATTCTTCCTAGGTGACGGTCGCTGATGTTCAGTCGGATTGCCATTTCTTCCTGCGTCATACCGTTTGCTTTACGCAGTTGCTGGATGCGCTTGCCGGTGGCATAAGAATCAAAGTACATAAGCCAGCCCTCCGACCAAGCAAAGGGGCAGCCACAAGCTGCGCCACAGGGTCGGAGTGCAGGGATGCAGTCGGCGGGGCAGGTTCTGTTTGCCGGGACTTGGTTTGTACTCGATGATTCTCCTTTTCATGTTTTTGTCCTTTCGCTTTCAATGGTGGAAGGCGGGCAGAGCGCAAAAAGCGCGGTGCATCTTTAATAACAGAGAAAAATCTCTATGTTATAGGGCAAGAAGAAAAACGTCAGGGCTATAATGCAGGCATTGATAAATAGCAGCGGCTTCGTACAATGCTGGTGCATTTCCAATAGGGTACATAAACCGATGTCAATGTGTTATTTATCGGATTTCCTGATCGATTGCAGTGAAAATCGAGGCATTAAAAAAATCTACAAGCGTAATTCCAAGGCCATCACACAGTTTTTTGACGGTTGGAACGGTGACGCTCTGCTGGGAGGAATCAAGCATACTGTAAACGGTGGACGGAGTGACACCGGAACGGACAGCAAGGGCATTGGGACTTATGTTGCGTTCCTCGCAAAGCTCTTTGAAACGTAATGCAACAGCATCTTTTACTTTTGTATCTTCATCGGTCGCTAATATCATATGTTTGTTCTCCTTTTTTGTAGATATTAGCGGAAATAGGTTGTTTTTGTGTACGGTGCGCCGTATACTCAGAAATGATAATTCCGAAGATTTGACACGAAAATCAACCGACAGAAAGATAAGAAAAGGTATCCTCCATACGGTCAATGGAAGAAAACACTCAATAAACTACGTTTTATCGAAATCTTTTTGGATATGTGACCACCAATCACCCCTTAAAAGTTTTCGAAAACACGATTTATTTCTCGTCGTTTGCGTTTCATATCAGAATGAACATATTTTTTTAACGTGACTGCTGCATCTGAATGACCTAACAGTTCGCTCAAGGTTTTAATGTCGCAATGCGCTTGCAAGCAGGTGGTTGCAAAGGTATGACGAAGCGCATGAGGGTGCGCCTGATGGACGCTGGCCTTTTTCAGATAGCCGTGAATGCTCTTACGGTAGCATCGAGGTTCAACTGGCTTTTCCTCATTGCCAGAAAGAAACCAAGTTCCGCTGCTGAAATCTTTTGACAGCTTCTTCAGAACACGAAGCAGCGATTTTGGAAGGGGGATCTCACGATGGGAATTTTGGGTCTTGGGAGATTGAACGACGACTTTTGTGTGGCCATTTCCACAAGAAATCCGAGTCACTGTTCGTTGGATCGTCACCACTCCTTCTGATAAATCAAAATCTCCCCATTTCAGTCCGCAGATCTCGCCGATACGCAGCCCCAACTGAAACCCAAGCAGCAGACCGATTTTCCGGGACGTAGGCGATTCCATTACAAACGTCTGCAATTTCTTTTGTTCTTCTGTAGTAAACGGCAGCGGTACTTTGTGGGATTTTTGCGGCAGTTTTACCATAATTTCAAAAGGGCGAATGAGATGAAAGTGCGCTGCATACTTGCAGATGCGCCGCAGCATCGATAAACACTCCCGTGCCATGGACGGCCCCAAAGGCTTTTGCGTTCCACCGGTTGGAGTTATCACGGTCAAAAGGCCCTGCTCCAAAATTTGCTCGCTTAACGTGTTTATCTTGAAATCCCCGAAAACAGGCTGGAGATAGTGCCGCAGAGTATACTGGTAGTGCGAGAAAGTTGACTCTTTTACACCCTGCCGGACAGAATATAACCATTGCTCTGAAATTTCCGAAAAAGTAATATCGGTACTATTCAGGTTATAAATGCCACACTCTGCCTTTTTGCGAGCAGAAATTGCTCGTACTTCGGTATAAGTTGTCCCATATACATACCCCCAGCAAGGCTTGCCGTCCGCAGAACGACCTTTGATATATCGGCCCTCCCATCGTCCATCGCTGCGTTTCCGAATGTTTTCACCACGTCTTGCCATACAAATCCTCCTGCTGACACCTTATGGACCACTAATTGCCTAAAAATCGAATTCGTGGCCGATTTTTTGAACAAATTGGACAACAAATCAAAAAAAGATTAAGTATATCGCCGAAATTTCTCTGGTAAAGAGTGCCAAAGTCTATTGCCTATCATGCGATTCAATGTTAGAATAGAACAGTGAGAATGACAAGATCGTCCAACACATGGTATCTTCCATTGACCGTATGAGAGATACCCCTTTATTGCGGAAAGGGGTGAACAAGGTGGCATTGCGCCTGTTTGAGCACAATGAGAAAGCGTATCGTGCGGCAGTCCGGATGATGGAACAGTATGGCAAGGCTGCCATTGTCCATCCCACCGGCACCGGAAAGAGCTACATTGCGTTCAAGCTGATCGAGGACAACCCGGAGAAGGTTGTAATCTGGCTTTCTCCCAGTAAATATATCTTCAAGACCCAGCTGGAAAGCCTGAAAAGGAACGACCCGGATTTTCCGTTGGCAAACATTCACTTTTATACCTACGCCAAACGGATGTGTTGCACGCAGGCACAGCTGGACGAAATAGCAGCGCAGAAGCCTGCCTATATTATATTCGATGAATCCCACCGTGCTGGTGCTGAATGTTGGGGCGAAAGCACGGTGGCTTTATTAAAGTTATGCCCGGATGCAAAGTTTCTGGGGCTGACGGCAACAAACATCCGATATCTGGATAATAACCGTGACATGGCTGAAGAACTTTTTGATAGCCGTGTTGCGAGCAACATGACCCTTGGCGAAGCAGTCGTCATGGGTATTTTGCCTGCCCCGAAATATGTGACCACGGTCTACCAGTACCAGAAAGCACTTGCAAAGTATCAGGCGCGGGTAGATAACCTGCGAACACCGGGCATTCAGGATGTGAATCAGAAATATCTGGACGCCCTGCGCCGCGCTTTGGAACAAGCAGACGGTCTGGACAAGGTCTTTGCGGACTTCAAAACGGACACCGGTGACCGGCTGAAGCTGCTGTTCTGTATCGATATGCTTAACGAGGGCGTCCATGTAGAAGGCATTTCTGGCGTGATCCTGTTCCGACCAACGATTTCGCCCATCATCTACAAGCAGCAGATCGCACGGCTGGACAGCATTGGCATGGTTTGGGGCAATCGCAATGACCGCCAGTGGAACCAAGGATATCAGGAAGCAAAACGTTATTTTGAAGCCCACGGGGATCTGAGGGTCCCGGTCAACTATGTTTCGCCGGAGGGATATGCCCTCGGTAAATGGGTCAAGCGGCAGCGGTATACCCGCCAGAATCCTGAAAAAAGCTGCGGCGCACTGACAGAAGAACGGATGGAGCGGCTGGACGCCATCGGGATGATTTGGAACAAGATGGGCTCGTAATAGAGTCAAAAAGAATTGATGATAGAGTGAAAAAGGAGTAGTTAGGGTATTATGACAAAAATTCGGCACGATGTGATGTTGAGACTCGTAAAGGTGCTGGATGTGGTGATGATCACACTTCCGTTTGCGGCTTGTTGGATCTGGTACTATGCGGCAAAAACACCGATGGATGGAACTTGGCAAGGCCATGCAGTTATTTTGGGCCTGTATGCGGTGCTGTTTATTCTGCTGGGCAAGACCTATGATGCATTCTGGATGTCCATGCAGCGAGTTTCCGAGTTGATGTACGGTCAGGTCCTAGCGGCGATGGCGACGGACGGGATCTTTTACATTGTGATCTGTCTGATGGCCACTAAGCTGTGTAATCTTCTGCCGGGAATCGCTGCCATTGCAGGGCAGTTTGTGATGGCTGGCATCTGGTCTGCGGTTGCACATCGCTGGTATTATAAGGCATTCCCTCCGCAGCCTACCACCGTGGTCTATGATGTGCGCCGTGGTATGGAAAAGCTGATTCGGGACTACGGTTTGGATAGCAAGTACGAGGTGAGAAATGTTCTGAGCGTAGAGGAATGCCTGGAAGATCTGAGCGTTCTGGACGGTATGAAGACCGTATTCCTCAGCGGCGTTCACAGCCATGAGCGCAACATCATCCTGAAGTATTGTGTGATGAACGACATCGATACGTTCATCATTCCTCGTGTGGGCGATGTTCTGATGAGCGGTGCCTGGCCGATGCACATGCTTCACCTTCCGGTGCTGCGGGTCGGTCGTTACATGGCAAGCCCGGAGTTCCTGTTCGTTAAGCGTGCAATGGATATTGTGATCTCGCTGGTGGCACTGATCATCCTGAGCCCGCTGTTCCTGATCACGGCTATTGCGGTCAAATCCGATGGTGGTCCCGCCTTCTACAAGCAGGTGCGCCTGACCAAGGATGGTAAGCCATTCGAGATCTTGAAGTTCCGCTCCATGCGTGTGGACGCCGAAAAGGATGGCGTGGCACGTCTTTCCACTGGTGACAAGGATGACCGTATTACGAAGGTTGGTCATATTATCCGTGCTTGCCGTCTGGATGAGCTGCCGCAGCTGGTGAACATCCTGAAGGGTGATCTGTCCATTGTAGGTCCTCGCCCGGAGCGTCCGGAAATCGCCGCACAGTACTGTGAAGAGATGCCGGAGTTTGCGCTGCGTCTGCAGGCGAAGGCTGGCCTCACCGGTTATGCACAGGTGTACGGAAAATATAACACAACACCGTATGATAAGCTGCAAATGGACCTGATGTATATTGCTCACCCCAGCCTGGTCGAGGACCTGAAGATCATGCTGGCTACGGTGAAGATCCTGTTTATGCCGGAGTCTACCGAGGGTATCGCAGAGGGTGCAACCACCGCAATGGGAGCAGAAAATAGCGAAAAGGAAACGGTTTAATGACCTGTTTGGGAAAAGGAATGCTGTTGCCTGCCTGGCGTGAGGCGTAAAACCAACCTAAAAACCATTTTGACTGGAACGAAATAGAGACATAGCAGCGTGTGATTCATACTGCTGAGGACGATTGGTAGAGCTTTATAAGGAATAAACGGCTCAGACTCTTTGAGATGAGTCTGGGCTGTAATCTTTGATATGCGGAGAGGAGTAAGGACTAAGGAAGATGTTACATAAGGAGTTCGGCTTGATAAGCATTATCGTGGCTGCTTACAATGCGGAAAAGACAATAGAGCAAGCGATTAACTCAGTGTTGCGTCAAACCTACACGAATTTTGAGCTTCTTGTGGTTAATGACTGCTCGAAGGACAGAACAGTGGAGTTGGTCAAAAGCATTGCGGCAAAGGACGGTCGTGTGCGCCTTATTTCTAATGTAAAGAACAGCGGCGTATCCTACACACGCAAGCATGGTTTGGAAGAATCAAATGGCTCGTGGATTGCGATTCTTGACAGTGATGATGCGTGGGCTCCGGATAAGCTGGAAAAGCAGATTGAGCTTCAAAAGAGAACGAATGCCGATTTGCTTTTCACGGGTTCAGCTTTCATGGACTCGGATGGGCAGCCAATCGACTGGTATCTTCATGCTCCGGCAGAAGTGACCTATCGGCAGTTGTTGAAGCAGAATGTGTTATCCAATTCCTCTGCGCTGGTGCGCAAAGAGCTATATGCAAAGCACTATGCAATCGGAGATGGGATGCACGAGGACTTTGCGATTTGGCTCAGCATCCTGAAAGAAGGAAAGAAAGCCTATGGTGTGGATGAGCCATTGCTCATCTATCGCATTGCAAAATCATCAAAGTCAGGCAATAAAGTCAAGGCTGCGAAGATGAACTGGAATACATATCGGTATATCGGGTTGAATCCATTGGCGGCACTTTATTATGAGTGTTGGTATATGGTGAAAGGTCTGCTTAAATACAAGAACCTGAAATAAAAATAGGAGAATCAAAATGAAAGTATGTTTTATCAACCCTCCGTTCAAGGCTGAATACGGCAAGTTTTCTCGTGAATCCAGAAGCCCCTCCATAGGTCATAGCGGCGTTTTGTATTATCCCCTTTGGCTGATTTATGCGGCCTGCGTTGCTGAAAAGAATGGTTTTGAAGTGGCATTTATTGATGCTCCTGCTAAGCAGATGAACAAGGAGCAGACGCTGGAGCGTGTGAAGAAGGAAGCTTCGGATGCTAAGCTCTTTGTGTTCGACACCAGTACTCCTTCTATTTATAGTGATGTAGAGTTTGCAGGTATTATCAAGAAGATGTATCCGAACGCTTTCACTATGTTGGTCGGCACTCATCCTTCTGCGACACCGGATGAGACTATGGGCATTAGCGAGTTGATTGATGGTTTGGCTCGCCATGAGTACGATTACATAGTGCGTGACACGGCTATTGCCATTCGTGATGGCGCAGATCTTGCTACCGTTCGTGGCTTAACTTATCGCAAAGATGGTGAAGTAGTCCATAACCCTGACGCAGAGCATATCACTGACTTGGATGAGATTCCCTACGCAGCAGAGTTTATCAAGCGTAGGCTCTGTGTGACTGATTATGTTTTCCCGGCAGCCGCTTTCCCGTCTATTCAGATCTTCACCGGACGCGGGTGCCCGGCACAGTGTAACTTCTGTGTTTATCCTCAGACGCTGCATGGTCATCGCTATCGTCTGCGCAGTCCGGAAAATGTCATTGGTGAAATCGAGTATATCGTAAACAACTTCCCGGACGTGAAAGAAATCGTGTTCGAGGATGATACCTTTACTATTAATAAGCAGCGTGTTTCTGAAATCTGCAATATGATGATTCAGAAAGGAATCAATAAGAAGATTCGCTGGCTGTGCAATGCTCGTGTGAATCTGGATTATGAGACTATGTGTCTAATGAAGAAAGCTGGCTGCCATCTGATTATTCCTGGTATTGAAAGCGTGAATCAGCAGATTCTGAAGAACATTCACAAAGGAACCACGGTTGAGCAGATTGAAGCCTATGTTGCAAATGCCCGTAAGGCCGGTTTGATGATCCACGCTTGTTATATGGTAGGTAATCAGGGCGAGACCCATGAGACCATGAAAGAAACGTTAGCCGCAGCTATGCGCTTCAAGACGGATACGGCGCAGTTCTTCCCGCTCATTCCTTATCCTGGTACGGGTGCATATAACTGGGCGAAGAGCAACGGCTATATTAATGGTAAGTACGATGAGTACATCCATGAGGATGGTACGTTGAACTGTATTATCAACACTCCGGAACTCTCTGCTCAGGAGTTGGTTGACTTCTGCGCTTATGCACGAAAGAAGTACTACATGCGTCCGTGGTACATTGGACATCGTCTTGCTCGTGGCTTGTGTGATCCAGAGGATTTGAAGAGAAGCTTGAAAGCATTCTGGCGTCTGAAAGACAGTCTGCTGAAGTAATGCGCTGAGGTGAAGTATGGTAATCCATGTAATTGGAACAGTAAATGGACAAGTCAATGAAGGAATGCGTAATGTCGCAACTCATTTGGCTAAAGAATTTGAAAAAGATAATACCGTACTTTATTCTGGCCTGAAGCAGATTCCGCAGATTGTACTGAACTCCAGGCGAGCAGATGCTACGATGATTTTCGCTCGTGCCAACAAGTTGGTCTATAGCTTGGCATCGATTGTTACGAAGATGTGCAGAAACACTTGGATTGTTTTGGTACAGAAGCCGGATTCGGATTTCATGGCAAGAAACAACAAGCATCCATTGAAATGCAGTTACCTTTCCATCACGGAAGGTGATATGAAGGATGTAAAAGTCGTGTCAGGCTGTAAGAAAAAACTTTTTTCGGTGGGTATCAAAGCGGAAAAATTCGCACCTGTTTCTGCCGAACAGCGAAAGATGCTTAAACAAAAGTATGGATTTGATCCGTCAAAGCCGCTTGTTATTCATGTTGGTCATTGCTCGAAGGGACGTGGATTGGAGGATTTCGCAAAAATCCACACAGCGCAGCGAATGGTAGTTGCTAGTGGAATGTTTGAGGATGAGAATGTGGTCCGCATCCTGAATGAAGCAAAGGTGAAAATTCATAAAGGATATCTGGAAAATGTTGAAGAAGTGTATCAGATGGCAGATGCGTATCTGTTTCCAACAAGGTCTGCGGAGTTTGTAATTAGCATCCCGCTTTCTGTAATGGAGGCACTGTCCTGCGGTGTCCCCGTGATTGGATATAAGAGCTTTGAAAATCTGAATGAAATCACAGGATCTGAAGGCGCAATTACTCTGGTTGACAATGCAGAGCAACTGGATAAAGTTTTGCCTGAAGTAATTAAGAAGAAGAGCGACCATTCTCTACTTGAAAAAACAGGCTCTTGGTGTGAAGTGGCGCAGAGTGTGCTAAGGATGGTTCGGGAGGAAAGTGCATGAAACCAGCAATGATTAGCTTTATGGGCTTGGATGGTTCCGGCAAATCAACAAGTATTGACTATGCCTACGAACAGCTGAAAAAGCGTGGTTACAAGGTTGAAATTGTTCGAGCCGCTTATGTTATTGTTTTCCTGCGTGGAGTTATTAAACTCGGGAAAAAGATTTTAATGAAGAAGGACAGTGATCCATTTTCTGGCGACTACAAGGCATACTTGGAGAGCCTGCGAAAAAATGCGAACAAGGGTGGTGCCTATAAGATTTTCTCTTTCTTAACGACCATTGAGTTCAAATTGCAGATCTTCTTCAAAATTCGTTTGAAGCGTTTCTTTGGTACGACTTTGCTGGTGGATCGTTATATCTATGATAATGTCGTGACTTATGCGGCAAATTTGGATTTGGGCGAAGAGTACATGGAAGAAACCATGAATGGCAAATGGAAGAATGCACCGCGCCCGGACAAAATTATTTATATCAAGACTCCTGTAGAGGTTTGCTGCTCTCGTAAGGACGACATTCCCGACCCGTTGTATCTGGAAATCCGTAAACCCCGTTATGAAAAGGTTGCAGAAATGTACAATGCAACAGTGATCGCTGGTGATCAGGATAAACAGAAGATGCTGGACGAAGTCATGGCAGCCATCGATGAAGTACTGCCTCCGCTTAAAAAGTGATTAGATAGGAGTAGAAAATGGTACGAAAACTGATAATTCTTGGCATTGACGGTATGGACTGGGATGTGATTGTTCGATACAAGGATAAACTTCCCAATCTGTATGGCTTGATGCAGAAGAATAACTACCCTCACTTGCGCTCGGTTTTCCCGGCAGATACAACTCCAGCATGGTCTACGATTTATACCGGTCTTGATCCGTCTGAGCATGGCATCATTAACTTTGTCAATGTCGGCGCAAAAGAGAATACATATAAGCCACTGGTGTTTGAGGACAGTGCCTTTAAAGGTAAGACTTTCTGGGATGTACTTAACAAGCAGGGACTTTCGTGTGCAGTAATTCTGCCAATGAATATCAAGGAAGGCTGGGAAATCAACGGCCTGATGATTACTCGTCCTTACGAGGGAAAGATTCGTGTCTATCCTCAGGGCAAGGAGAGCATCTATAATCCGCGAGTTGATATTTTGGGCACCGATGGAAAGTTTACCTCGGAAAAGGATCTGCCCGCTCTGCGGGACGAGTTCTTTGCAAAAGTTAATGAAGAAATCCGGTTGACTCGGCTGGCAATCGAGAACGAGGATGTGGATGTCCTGTTCTCTTACTTCTCCACGACCGATGGTATTCAGCACGATTTCTGGCGGCACTGTGATCCAAACCATCCGGAGTATCCTGGCCCCAATGAGCATGAGAATGTGATTCGGGACATGTACATCGCCATGGATAACTATGTTGGCGAAGTGATGCAGAAACAACCGGATACACCGCTTTTGATTATTAGTGATCACGGTCATGGTGCACGTCCGGTCTATACTGTGAGGATTAATGAGCTGCTTCGTCGTGGTGGTTATTTGACACCTAAGGGCGGCGGAGATGGTTCCAAGCCTTCTACGAAGAAAAAGATTAAGAAGGTCATCAAGAAGACAGCTTTAAGTGTTGTGAAGGGCATTGGTTTGCCGAAGTGGGCAATGAGGCTGGCAAAGAAGTTCCCCGTGTGGAAGAGCTTGTTTGCATCCAGTGCCGATTTTGATTGGGATAAGACGCAGGCATATCTAAGTGATCTTTCGGCTCTGAAAA
This sequence comes from Faecalibacterium sp. BIOML-A4, assembly GCF_009679665.1. Lineage (NCBI taxonomy): Bacteria > Bacillati > Bacillota > Clostridia > Eubacteriales > Oscillospiraceae > Faecalibacterium > Faecalibacterium sp. BIOML-A4. Next base: position 118,318 of record NZ_WKZG01000017.1, read on the forward strand.
ATTATAGCTACGGTGGAATCCGCATCAACGACAATGTAGCGGACAAAGACAAGTTGGCTGATGAAATCATTGAGTATTTGAAGCCGATTAAGATTGAGGGCGAAGATAAGAACCTCTTTGAGTGGATTGTTCGTACCAATACCTTTTATCATGGACAGTACCTGAATAAGTATCCTGAAATCATCTACCAGATGGATGAACGCTGGGGCGGCGAATGGGAACTTGGTAAAAATGTCTTTGAGAAGGGCGGCTTTATGTATATGATGTCCCCCGGTGGTCACCGTTGGAGAACGGCAATCATTTTTGCAAACAATTTTGAACTGAAGAAGAACAGCTATGAGATGACCGATATTTATGGGGTCATTATGGATGCGGTAAAGGGAGAATGATATGAAACAGGCGGAGCGAATCGGTTGGATTGATACGTTGTGAGCATTTGCGGTGTTCGCAATTGTGCAGGGACATACTTTGAGAAACGTAACGGTAGTCTACCCGTGGCTATATAGCTTTCATGTTCCGCTTTGTGTTCTTACTTCTGGCATTGTATTTCATGTTGGACAGAAAAAGTTTGGTACATTTCTAAAAGAAAAATTCAGAGCACTCATGATTCCGTATTACTGCTTTGCACTCATCAGCATTGCTCTTTATGCAATACTTGGCAGCAAAATGGAAAAAACTGTCGAGGGAGGGTGGTGGTACGACGTATCCCCTTTGCAGAGCGTAATCGGTATGCTCTATGCTAATAGCGGAACAGGTTTGATGCGATGGAATATGCCACTGTGGTATATCCCAATGATATTCGTGCTGCTGCTTATGGCTTTTTGGATTTTCAGAAGCAAAGATGATCTGAAATGGAATATTACGGTGTTTTTGTCTTCGGCCCTAGTGGCATTCATCCTTTGCGAAGAAATTAAACTCCCCAATCTGCCCTTTGGATTGGAAACAGCAATTTATATGTTCCCGTTCTTTGCACTTGGAAAAGTGATAGGGAGCATAAAGGGGAAATTCACTAGAAAAAGTATTTTGGCGAAAATCGCGGTAACAGTAGGGTGCCTTGCGGTCGGAACATTCATGACAATCGGAAATGGACAGGTTTCGTACAATGCGGACTCTTATGGAACGCATGGTTTTGGATACTTCCTCGTGATGGCAACAATGCTGTGTGTTGGCTTTGTAAGTCTTGCGATGTGTTTTCCAAATGGTGTGACTCCAATCAATTATGTTGGAAGAAATACCGTTGGAATCATGATAATGCATAAGTTCCCGATTTTGTTTTTTGTCGGGCTCTTTCCTATAAGTAAAAAGCTAATTGGAACGTATCCGTTAGTTGCATCCATTATGGTTGTGATTCTTTCGATTGGAATGTGCTTGGCTGTTTCAGAAGTGATTTATCGAGTATGCCCAATAGTATTGGGAAGAAGGAAGAGATAAATGCAAAAGAAGAAAGTTCTGGTGTGGGAAACGCTGGCGACAGTATCTGGCGGTCAGAAAATGACACTGACCGTTATGGATATGCTGTCGGATAAATTTGAGTTTTGCTGTCTTATTCCTGCGGAAGGAATGATGTCAGAAGAACTGAAGAAACGAAGTATTCCGTATGTTCTAATGGGCGACCAGACATTACCTACAGGTGTAAAGGGAAAGCAAGTGATTTTCCGCTACAGTTGGATGTCGGTAAAAAATGTATGGAAGTCGCTTGGTGTGATTCGTAAGTATAAGCCGGATATTCTGTACGCACCGGGGCCGGCAGCTCTCCCGTGGAGTGCAGTTTGCGGAACTCTGGCCCATAAGCCTGTTATCTGGCACTTGCACCATATCTTCTTAGATGGAGCAACAAAGAAATTGCTGAACCTTTGCGGAAACTGGAAGTCTGTCCGTGAAATCATTGCAGTTTCAAACTGTGTGGGAGATCAAATTGTAAATGAAGCTGCACACAAAAAGGTAAAGGTACTCTATAATCCCGTTGATGTCGAAAAGTATGCAAATGGTGACGCAACGAAAATAATTGTAGAACTGGAAGCTAAACTTGGTAGAAAGCTGGGGGAGGGGGGTACTGATACTCGCCCATATCGGAGCAATCACAAGGAATAAGTGCCAAAGCACATTTGTGAAAGCGGTATGTGAGATCAAAAAGAGGGGGCTGCCAGTTGTCGGTATGATTATTGGAGATGTGATTACTGATGCTGACAGAGAATACAAGGCGGGAATAATCTCATATATTCACAATCATGAGATGGAAAGAGATATTTATATGCCGGGATTTCGGCGGGATGTTGTAGATATATTAGCGGCTGCAGATTGCGTAGTGGTTCCATCGTCAGAGGGACTTGGATTGGTTGCTATGGAGGCCATGTGCTCAAAAACAAAAGTTGTTGCAATGAACAAAGGCGGGTCGGCTGAACTGATAGAAGCTGCCGACTGCGGAGAAACGTATGTAGCGGACGGTTCTGAGAAGGATATCGCTGATGCAGTCCTTAAAGCGATAAAACAAAGCAATGATCGACTCGAGAATGGATATAGATTCTGTGAATACCACAATTATAACAATTATGGTAAGCGTCTACATGGGGTGTTTGACTGCGTGAGATGAGATTCCATTGAAAAGGATGGTTTAGATGAAAAAGACAATTGTTATAGGACACGTTGCACTTATTCAAAGATCAAAGAAACAATGGTTTACGCTGGATTTGATAAAAGCTCTTCAGATAAAAGGCTATGACGCTGTGGGAATCTTTGCTGGCGAATGCCGTGAGCCGGAGTATATGGAAGAATTGACGCAGAAAATCACGCAATATGGATTAGAAGGAAGAACTGTATTTCTGGGGCGCCGAAATGATATTCCTGATTTGCTCAAAACGATAGATATGTTAATTATTCCCTCTGCATTTGAAGGATTTCCTCTTGCTGGATTAGAGGCGGCTGCGGCTGGAGTGCCTGTTATAGCCTGTGACGCAGCTGGTGCAAAGGAATTTATTCAAGTGAGCAAGGATGGGCTTACATTTAAGGAAGATGATGTGAATAGCGCAGTAGTTGCTGTCGAAGGCATTATGAAGGATAGAGAAACTTTTCAAAAGGCTGGAGAATATTTTGCGGCAGAAATGGGAAACGAGAAATATGCTTTAAGACTTGAGCAGATTTTTTCAGTAATTCAGTGAATTTGAGGATTGTATTATCGATGGAGAGAAAAGAAATCATTGTTGTGACAAACCCGATGATTGCAGCCAATCGATCGGCTGAGGTTACATTGAGCAAATTTTTAAGGGTGATAAAACCCTCTGTTAAGTCGATAGAGGTAATCGGCGGAAACCTTGGCGTAGAAAAAGATTTGAGCGATGTTGTACTGACCTCTTTTTCGATAATACGCTATCCCAATAAATTGAAAAGGTTGCTGACGATTGTTGGTATCCAGCTCAAGATGATGAAAAGTATTATCAGCCATGGAAAGAAAAATCAACCAGTGTATTTCTGGATTGCGGATAAAATGATTCTTCCATACTTTGCTGCAAAGTTAAAGAAAATGGAAGTGAATTATTTCATTTATGGAAATGTTGAAAAAGAGGGCGTGAAGAGCAAATTTACAGAGCTGTCAGGAAGGTTGATTCGCTATATGGCGAGCCATGCTGACTATGTCTGCATGGAAAGTCCGTCGGTTAAAAAAGAGTGGCCTGGTTTGGCTGTAAAAAAAGAAAAAATTATCCATTTGTATACAGACATCGTTGTTGAACCGGAATATAAGGACAGGACAAAAATTCTGGGGATGGTGTGTCGCTTGACTCCTGGGAAGCATATTGTGGAGTCTATTGAAGCGATGGTGAGGATTCACAAGAACCATGCAGACTGGATATTGGAGATTATTGGTTCTGGAAAACAAGAGGAAGAATGTAAAGCATTGATAAGAAAGTACAATGCGGAAAGTTGTATCCATATGCTTGGCTGGGTGGAGCATTCAGAACTGCAAAATTATGTGGCAAAGTGGAAGTATCTTCTATTTCCAACAGATACAGAGGGGATGCCGAATGGTCTTATTGAGATGATGGGAAGCGGCATTCCGGCGATTGCTTCGCCCGTTGGAGGAATTTCTGACATCATTCAAGATGGTGAAAATGGATTACTGTTGATGGATTGTTCGGTGGAGATAATTGCGAAGAGCATCGAAAGTGCAATTGCGGTTTCAGAAGAAAATTATCGGCTTATGGCGGCAAGCGCATATAAGGAAATCTCTGAAAATTTCACACTATCTGCGGCACAGAAGGCTGGAAGTAAATATCTGTAAGGGCGGGTCTATATAAATGATGTGGGTTTGGATAATAGCTGCAATTGCAATATCTTGGTTGCTTTGTAGAAAGAAAGTGGCATGGTATCACTATATATGGATGTTGCTTCCTGTAGAAATGTACGGAATAACAATCGCCGGTGCAACGATTAAGCCGTATATGATTTTGGGCGTGTTCATGATTATAAAGAACCTATTGGATCGAAAGGCACATAAGGTTCCAGCTGCTTTTGTAGCAATAATATTCCTTTTGACGGTAAGCGACATCCTAAATGGGCTGATTATAGCGTCCATAATGCAGCATGTCATGTTTCTGGTGATTATTTATATTGCGTATAATTATGTCCTGATATCAGAAAACGATGATGATTTATTGAAAAATATAGAAGTAAGTACAATTGCAACTACGATTGGATATGGACTGGTTTTCTTGGTTGCATATTGGTTCTACTCAAGAGGAATCGGTTTTGGGGGGATTTATACAACCGACAGATACTCCGCAGGAATGTTTTTGAATTTTATATCTACCGGTGGGCAAACAACAGTACGCTTGAGAGGGTTTTGCATTGATCCAAATTCAGTGGTGACAACACTAATACCGGGTGCTTCCTTTGGATTGGCAAGACTTCTCTACAAGAACAATGGAAAGTTCAGAAGTCTCGTGGCGGTGATTTTGTATGCCATTGTAATGGATCTGTCAGGTTCTAGAATGGCAGTCGTGTGTACAGTGGCGATGGTCATTATTATGCTGATGATGGGTTACAAGCAAGCCGAAAATAAGCTGCGGTGGTTCGGATTGATTGTTTTGGTTTTGCTTGTGGCTTCCTTTGTGGCAGTATATCGCTTTCAGAATATTGCAAGCGAAGTCTATAGTTTCTTTACGGCAAGAGCTGGATTAAACGACACCGGCGGTAGATTTACTATATGGAAGTACAATGCTAGATGGTTGAGCGATAATGGTCGCTTGCTTTTTGGGGTGGGACAAAATCAAATATCCAACCTGACGACTGTTGGAAAGGCATGCCATAATACATGGCTTGAATGGATATGTGGTACAGGCATTTTACTGGGTGGAATGATTGATTTGTGGTTTGTTGTAACACCAGTTGTCTTTCTTGACCGTTTAAAGTGCAACAGAATTTTTATTAGAGATATTATTCCGATTGTTCTTGCTTATGTGACTGCACTCATTTGCATAACGACAGTTGATAATATAACAAACTCTGTTGTGCTGTTTCTGATGGTTATATTCCGATATGGAAATTACATAAATCTCACATTGAATCGAGATCAAGGATTGTGATGAGTAGCATGAATACGACAATTAAAAGTGTTGCTAAAGGCATAAGAAATGAACTTCGGAATGCAAAAGGAAAAAAACTACAGGGAAAGTATCTGGTCATTGAATCAGATGATTGGGGGAGCATTCGACAACCCTCATTAGAAATCTATCAGAAGCAAGTTGAGAGAGCAGGAAGGGAAATTAAAGATCCCTTTTTTCGATTTGATGCGGTAGAGCAAGATGAAGATTTGGAAGAACTGTTTACTGTATTGGAAAGGCACAGGGATTCCTATGGAAATCCGGCAGTGATAACTGCAGATTATGCCGTTGCGAATCCAGACTTCGACAAAATACGTAAGAGCAAATTCGGTGAATACTTTTATGAATCAATCGCAACGACTTATCGAGAATACAGCGGCAGCGCAAATGCATTGAATCTTGCTCGTCAGGGAATAAAAAAACGGATATGGAAGCCACAGCTTCATTGCCGTGAGCATGTACAAATATCACGATGGATGGATGCGCTTCGGAAAAATGACCCGGAAATTAGGTGGGCATTTGAACACGGTATGATAAGTACGGAAAATGCAATTGCACCCTTAAATCATTATGGATACATGGATGCGTTTAATTATTCATGTGATGAATCAAAGGGCATTGATCAGATTGTTGCTGATGCAGCCACTGAATTTCAAAAGCTATTTGGATATCATTCAAATACATTTGTAGCATCTTGCTATGTTTGGAATGAATGTTTGGAAAAAGCCTTGAGAAAACAAGGTGTTTTTTCGATGCAAGGGAGCTGGTATCAGTGGATTCCAGACGAAGATACCAAGGGTAGGCTTGAAAAAAGGAAATTGCATATGGGAATGCGTAGCCAGTATCAATTTTATACTGTGCGAAATTGCCTGTTTGAACCAGCACTATTTGACTCAATTGATAATGTGAGTACATGTATAAGGCAGATTGAATCAGCTTATCGATGGGGCCAACCAGCAATTATTTCTAGCCATCGGGTTAATTATATGAGTCGCATTGACCAAAATAATCGTGAGAAACATATTGAATTATTGGATGATCTTTTAACAGAAATATTAAATCGCTGGCCAGACGTAGCATTTATATCTTCGGATCAGCTTGCAAATCTTTATAGGGAGAAAAAAGATAATGAGGAAGGAAATCGTAGTAGGCAATAATTTAACGGTAGTGCAGGATATCTTGTTAAAAGCTATGGATGAAATTCATCGGATATGCGAGGACTCTGGTATTGTGTACTATTTAATTGGTGGAAGTGCGCTGGGTGCAGTAAGGCACGAGGGATTTATTCCGTGGGATGTTGACATTGATATCGCTATGCATCGGGATGATTATGATCGATTTGCCGAGGCTGCCGAAAAAATGCTCCCAAAGGGGTTGTCCTATCATAACCATAAAAACACGAGAGAGTATTATAGACCCCACGCGACTGTTAGTATTGACAATGTATGCGCTGTAATTAACTCGGACTACTATAGAAACGCAAAAACTGAGCCACTTTTTATAGACATATTTCCTCTAGATAATGCCCCTGATGATACAACGCTTCAGGAAAAACAGGCAAAAGAGTTAAAAAGAATTGTAAAAATCCACAGCAGGAAAGAATGTGTTTTGTATAAGAGAAACACGTTTGTTCAGATTGCAATTAAACGGATAATACAAGGTGCATTACTACCATATTCTCTTGACCATCTCGAAAAGAAACGTGAATCTATTTTAACTAAGTATGATGCACAGGACACAAAATGTTGGTGTTCAATGGTAAGCCACTACCCATATTCAAAACAGTGTATGGCAAAGAAGATATACGGCGAGCCATTGAAGGTGAAATTTAATGGAAGGATGTACAATGCTCCGCACGAATTGGATGAGTACTTGACTAGGATATTTGGGAAGAATTATATGGAATTACCCCCCGTTGAAAAAAGAGTAAGGCCTGATGATGTTATTGAAAAATTGGTTATTACAGGGAGTGAAGTGTAATGATAAGGATTGATAAAAAAAGACATGGCTTGAGTTATGTTGAGCTTTGGTTTCCAAATGGTGAATGGAAAGAAATAAAGTGTGACATGGTAAGATTACATTGTCTTCCTGAAGATGAAAATGGTAATCTTGAACTCCAACATACATTGTGGACAGACTTGAGTAAGAGTGAGGAAGAACTCAAACAGAATATTGTTAGCAAGACGTTTAAATATGATATACGAAGATCCGAGAGGGATAATATCACTATAAGACACTTCACATCGCAATATGTTTTGGCTCATGAAGAAATTTTGCAACAATTTGCAAAATGCTACCATGAAATGTATGCTGAAAAAAATTTGGATATCACTCTTGATGTGGCAGCAGTCAAAAGTTGTGCTCAAAACGGCTTTTTGACTATGAGTGTTGTTTATTATGAGGAGGAACCAATAGTTTTTCACTCGTATCTTTGTGATGAAAGTGTAGTTATTCTATGGCATTCGTGTTCGAACTTCCGAAGTGAAAAAGATATGATGAACATTATCGGACGAGCGAATAAACGACTTCACTGGGAAGATTGGATGTATTTTAAGAAACTTGGCATCAGTACATATGACTGGGGTGGAGTTTTCGCCTATAATTCCGATAATGGAATTGATAAATTTAAAGAAGCATTTGGTGGTGTGCCACATGATTATTACCACACACCGCCGAGGGGAAAGTCTTTGATTGGAAAAGCTGCACTGGCTGTGTATAATTTGCATCCAGCAGCCAAAAAACTGTAAAAAGAAGGCTCTAAAATGAGTAAAATTGTAGGATACACAACTGGTGTTTATGATATGTTTCACATTGGACATCTTAATGTGATTCGTCGCGCAAAGGAACAGTGCGACTACCTGATTGTTGGAGTCAGTACGGATGAGCTGGTGCAGAAAGAAAAAAACAAGACCCCGGTCATTCCGTATGAAGAACGTGCTGCCATTGTAGCGGCATTGCGTTATGTTGATGAGGTTGTCCCTCAAGAGGATAAAAATAAGCTAGGAGCTTGGGAAAAATATCACTTTGATAAAATGTTTGTGGGTTCTGATTGGAAAGGAACGCCTCAATGGGAAAAGTATGAGCGGCAACTTCGGCCGCATGGAGTGGAAATCGTATATCTTTCTCACACAGACGGAATCTCCAGCACAAAGCTAACGGGAGTTATTAAAGGTATCTTGGATGAGCACCCGGGGGAGGGGGGGGGGTAAGTAACCTTATCCTGCTTCATTCCAATCATTATGCCATTGAGTATGAAAGGCTGGTGGCATGATGAAACGATATCATATTGGTTATACGACCGGAGTATTTGACATGTTCCACATTGGACATTTGAATATTCTAAAAAACGCAAAGAGAATGTGCGACTATCTAATTGTTGGGGTAAGCACAGATGAACTTGTACAACAGTATAAAGGGAAAACACCCATTATACGATTTGATGAACGATTGGAAATTGTCAAAGCCATAAGGTATGTTGATAAAGCTGTTCCACAAACAACGATGAACAAGATGGAAGCATGGAATGAATTGAAATTTGATGCCTTATTTCATGGCTCCGATTGGAAAGGCAGCGATATGTATAATCAAATCGTTGACGAGTTTAAAAAGGTTGGCGTAGATGTAATTTTCCTTCCGCACACCGCTGGAGTTTCATCAACGCTGTTGACAGATGTCTTACATCGTTTAAAAGAAAACTGACTTAATAGAACAAGATTGGTAAATTCTTCATGGAAAGGGACTGGAATGGATAGATTAAGAGCAAAATATAATTCCATGTCTGTTGAGACAAAAGCAGCTTTGTGGTTTGCAATGTGCAATTTTATAAACAAGGGAATTGCGATGATTGTTGTTCCCCTGTACACGAGAATGCTAACCACAGAGGAATATGGAATGTACACGGTATTTCAATCGTGGCTAAATATCTTCATAATCATAGCAACGTTGGAAATATCGAGAGGGCATTATAAAGTTGGAATTACGAAGTATGATGAAGATGTAGACAACTACACAATATCAGTCCTTGGATTGAGCAATATTGTAACAATCCTGTTCATTGTAATCTATTTATGCGCTATTCCGGTTTTCAACAATTTACTTGAGATGCCGACATATCTTGTCCTGAGTATGTTTGGATATCTCCTTGTTTATCCTGCATGGGAATTTTGGACAATTCAGCAGAGATTTGCATACAAATATAAAACAATGGTTGCAGCAACATTGGCAGTGGCCATATTGAGTCCGGTAATAGGTGTGGCTGGAATATATTTGCTGAATATGCAAAGCGATGCGGCTATTTTTTCAAAGCTGTTGATTCAGGGCGTGTTTGCACTGTGCATCTATGTTGCATTCTTCAGGAAAAGCCATACGCTATTCAATAAGGCGTATTGGAAAGAAGCGTTTATCTTCAACATTACATTGGTTCCGTATCTGCTTTCGACTTCGATTTTGAATCAAGCAGATAGAATCATGATCAATAGCATGGTCGGAGCAGCAGAAGCCGCAATTTATAGTGTGGCTTATTCCGTAGCAATGCTTATGCAGTTGTTGAACAACGCGGTCAGCGATGCGTTTATTCCTTGGATGTACAGGAGATTGAAAGCAAAAGAATATAAGGTTATAGAACCCGTTACTAACAAGTTGTTAATTCTGGTGGCGGGAACTAATATCCTGCTGATTCTTTTCGCTCCGGAGGTTATTGCTATTTTTGCGCCAGCAAGATACTCAGATGCAATATGGGCTATTCCACCGGTCGCTGCTAGCGTGTTCTTTATGTTTTTGTTTCAAAGATATATCAATGTCGAAGTTTACTATGGTGCAACGACAAGTGTCAGCAGTACATCAATTTTAGTCGCAGTCCTTAACATAGGTTTGAATTATGTTTGCATTAAACAATGGGGATATTTAGCTGCTGGATATACAACACTTGTAAGTTATATGGTGTTTTGTATCGCACATTATTTTAATTTGAAAAAAGTGTGCAATAAAAACTGCGAAGGTAATCAAGTGTTTACAGCGGGTTACACCTTAATGATTAGTGTGGCGTTTTTAGTGCTTGTTTTTGCTATGATGGCACTATATGAGCATCGTGTAATGAGGTTTGCATTAGCGGCTTGCCTGTGCGCATTCGCTTTCTATAAGCGGGATTTTATCAAGTGGCTGCAAAAAAGTAAAAAGGCAGATTGATAGTTTCAGCGGATTAAATCATTGGCCTGATTACTAGGATACTTTACAGCTCTGTTAAAGGGGAATGTTAAAATGAAAAATGATATGTATGAGCTTCCTGATACGTTGTACGATTTTGCACAAATCCCTAATTTCCATACAGTGATAGAAGATTTGGCAAATTTGGCTGAAGCTGAAGATTGGAATTATCATAATCAGACTGACCCTCAAACTGATTATCCCATTCTGGAGAACTACCTGCGAAATACGTATATTCGCCTTGCCCGAGAAAAGAAAATTGCATATTCGACGGATTCTAAGTACTGCTGCTTTGACACAGGGCTGTTATCGAAAAACCAGCACGAACCTTTATATGCACAATTTGAGGAAAACACAAATCCGAATGTGGGCTGCTATTGGCATTTTTCAAAGTTCTTCCGAAGAGGTGAACATGAGGTACAAAGATACACACAGTTACCAGAAATGGCATTTTATTGGGATGACCCAGCTAAATTGATTTTTGATTCCCGTAAAGAGCTAGTTGTCAATGTTGAGCATATTATTCAAGATAACAAGGCACGTTTCCCGGCACCTTTCTCTGGATACTCAGACTATCAGCTCCAACTTTTTATTGATGGAAGTGTAAAAGCAGCTAAGGATCGTTTACGGAGAAACTATAAGATCGCCGTTCCACAGTATTTTATAACCTCTGGAACAATTCAACTTTTAATTCCACTGTGCTTGTCTTCTCAAAATGTGGCGGATTTAGCTATTGTGGTTGAAGACTATGGAACGATGTATCGCGCATCGACATGTCTGACACTTGATCAGGCAATGAATAATGCCCGCCTTCTAGCGCGCCCAGATAGAGACTGGCTCAATCCATAAAACAAAAAATGCCATGCCAACGCATGGCTACGCTGTCCGAAAATGCTGCCTCTACGTGGCGGACGGCAGGCAACGGAGCGTGTCTCCGGCTAAAGCATGATTACAACTTTGAAATGGAGAGTGACACAAACAACTAGCCTTTAGAAAGGAAGGTTTGAAAAGCTAAAACCCAATGAGCGACTTCGGCTCGAAGCGTCCGATGTCCGATGATGCACCGTGTGTATCAGAAGGCATTGAAAAAGCGAAGCGCGGCCGACCGAAGAAAAAGCCCGACTATGACAGAGACAAGGAAATCGAAGCCTTTCAAGCCAGGACGGTGGAGCTTTTTGGTGAACCCTATCGGAAGGCACTGTTCAAGCTGGTGCAGGAGCCGGAAGAATGGAAACACCGGTCCAGCAAAAAGAAACTGGAGCGATTCTTCCACTCGAAGTGGTATCGCACCCTGACCGATTTGGACTCTGCGATTCTGATGCAGGAGGCAAAGCGGCAGGCAGATATCAATGTTGAACGTTGGGAGCGAGGCAGGGCAAAGGCACGGGAACGAGCCGAGAGAAAAGCCGCTAAAAAGAATCTCTCGGCTGCGGCAGTCATGTGATACAGAATAAAGCATATATTCGTCAATTCACTCTTTGGATGAGGAAAAACTATAATGGGAAAGTATTTTGGAACCGATGGCTTCCGTGGTGAGGCTGGAATTACTCTGACCGCTGACCATGCCTATAAGGTAGGTCGCTTCTTAGGCTGGTACTACAACGCCCTGCGTGAGCGCAACGGTGATACGAATCCTGCCCGCATCGTCATTGGCAAGGATACCCGTCGCAGCTCCTATATGTTCGAGTACAGCCTGGTCGCAGGTCTGACCGCTTCCGGTGCAGATGCTTACCTGCTCCATGTCACTACCACCCCTTCTGTGGCTTACATCGCCCGCGTGGATGACTTTGACTGTGGCATTATGATCTCTGCCAGCCATAATCCCTACTACGATAACGGCATCAAGCTGATCGACTGCTATGGTGAGAAGATGCCGGAGGAGATCTTGCTGTTAGTCGAGGATTACATCGACGGCAAACTCCATGTTTTCGATAAGGAGTGGCCGGAGCTGCCTTTCGCTCACAGGGAACACATTGGCTGCACGGTGGACTATGTGTCCGGTCGCAACCGCTACATGGGCTATCTGATCAGCCTTGGTATCTATTCCTTCAAGGGTGTCAAGGTTGGCCTGGACTGCGCCAACGGCAGTTCCTGGAACATCGCTAAATCTGTGTTCGATGCTCTGGGAGCTGATACCTATGTCATCAATGCACAGCCCAACGGTCTGAACATCAACAACAATGCTGGTTCTACCCACATTGAGGGTCTGCAGAAGTTCGTGGTAGAGAAGGGGCTGGACATCGGTTTTGCCTATGACGGCGATGCTGACCGTTGCCTGTGTGTGGATGAAAAGGGCAATGTCATCACTGGCGACCATATTCTGTACATCTACGGCTGCTACATGAAGGAGCGTGGCAAGCTGCTGACCAATACCGTCGTTACCACGGTCATGTCCAACTTTGGCCTGTATAAGGCTTTTGATGAGAAGGGCATCGGCTACGCCAAGACCGCTGTGGGCGACAAGTACGTCTATGAGTACATGGCTAAGAACGGCTGCCGTATCGGCGGTGAGCAGAGTGGTCATATTATCTTCAGCAAGTACGCCAGCACTGGTGATGGTATCCTGACCAGTCTGAAGATGATGGAAGTAATGCTTGCCAAGAAACTGCCCATGAGCAAGCTGGCGGAGCCCCTGAAGATCTACCCGCAGGTTTTGGAAAATGTTCGTGTGACCGACAAGAAGGCCGCACAGGATGACGAAGCAGTGCAGGCAGCAGTCAAGGCCGTAGCTGAGGCACTGGGCGATACTGGTCGTATTCTGGTGCGCGAGTCCGGCACTGAACCTGTCGTGCGTGTGATGGTGGAGGCTCCTGCCCACGACACCTGCCAGAAGTATGTGTCTCAGGTTGTGGAGGTCATCAAGAGCAAGGGCTACGCCGTTTGAATGCAGCCTTGATACAGCAATACAGGTTGATGTATTATTTCACCTGTGCCCTTGAAAACTAGTTTTTAAATGGTTATATTTGAGCTGTGGAAAACCTCTCACAGCTTTGCCGCTCGAAACTTTGCACACCTCTACGTGGTGGGCGGCAGGCAATGCTAGTATAGTGGCTAAGAATGCAAAGGGACTTTGAAAAATGGAAAGTTGGGTTTCCTCTTTAATATCAGCAATAATCGGCGGCATATGTACGCTGCTAGGTGGGTTGCTTGTTTACTATCGTCAAAGCGGGGCTCAAACAAGGCAAGCAGCTTCGGTTTTGTACTACGATCTAAAGAGCATTGAAAGCTATTTAAAAACAGAAGGAAGTTCTGTAAATATCAGGTACTTCAGTGAGTGGCAGTCCATTGTAGCTGAATGCACATTTTTAGAGCCAGATGACGTCGAACAGCTCTATAAAATATATGATCTGGTATATGACTATGATTACCACTATAGGTTAAAAGAGGAACAAGGGACTGTAGAAAAAGATGCTATTTCGCAGTACATAGAATTGAAAAAAGTTATGTTCTACTTATCAGATGATGGGATGAATTTTGAAAAATACAATTCGAAATATAAGAAACTTCTCGAAACCTTGAAGAATCATCAGAAAAAATAGTTTTATAAAGTAGGCTGGAAGAGATATGAAGCAAATTCTGATTGATAATGCACTTGAATCATGGAAATCTGCAATTTCCTATGCAAATGATATCGTAAACGGAATGGCTACTTTGGAGTATAGAAAGAATTTTGTAGCCTCACTCCATAATGCTGTAGAATTATTTATAAAGCAACGTATGCTTGATGTCGGAGATCATGATGTATGTAAGAAGATATCAAAGAAAAGAGACCCAAATGGAAATTTACAAGCGGTGTATGATGCCACAACGGATTTAAACAACTTTTTCTCCTGTTTGTCGCAGAGTGACGCGGAAAAGTACCGTTCAGAAGACTATCATGTTATCTGCAATAAGACCATAGATTTATTTAGCACTTATTATGCAACCCATCCGCAAGATCAAACAGTCGTACTCGATGCTTTGACAGTATTAGGGGACCTGCGAAATAATGAAACGCATTTTTTTATTGATAAATGGACATTCTTAACAGAGGTTGAGTTTGCACAATTGTATAATTTTATGATTGTGTTTTACAGAATACTCCAGGAGTATCAATTACTACCGTTTCAGGGAGAGCCAGTAGGCGAGTATAAAAAACTTGCATTTGAAAAGACCGGGTTAAGGTCATTTTCTTACAAAGATGCATTGTTGTCATCTAATGTATTGAGAATTATTGCATCTGCCTCTAATGGTATTCCATTGCCCTGTGTAGATAATTCGGCATTTTCTGTTGCGAAAGAAATTATGGATTATTTCGGCCCAAACTAATGGAAAGATAAATTTGACGAGCTTTGGGCACAAGTTGAAACTGCAATGCATTATGGGTTGCTCGAGGTTGACGATATCATTGAAGAGTTTGACGAGCCAGGAATCGGAAAAGGCGCAAATGCTTGTCGTTATATAATAGTCCATTATCGATAACATATCCGTCCTCTCCCGAATGCTAATTCCAGCACGCATACGGTTGTGCGTTTACTGAAAGCGATTCGAAAAGCTAGTTACCACGGAGGCCAACTATGCACCACAAATTAGATATCCATCCCATCCCGACAGACGTGCTCTATATCAACGAATTGTCGCTGCTGGAAAAGCACTCTACGAAACAAAACAGGATATGGACAAAGCTCTCACCGGAAAGGCAAAGTCAAATGGCGGTACCCTCCCGGATGACAATGTGAGGATCTATGTGCCGATGGATCTGAATGCCGACATTATTATGTGGCAACTATATTCGCTGCATAGCACACTCGGCTATTCAACAGAGAAAAATGAATCCGCCTATTGTTCCGTGTCGGAAAAGTTATCTCGCAACTGGAAATCTACGATCAAGTGTGGACAGCAAGAAACCTAGAGGACACTGTGCAGAAAGAAGATGGCGGTGTGCGGCACAGCAATCAGGGCATCGAACTTGCAAAGCAAATCGTGAAGTATCTGGAAGATATCGGGGGTACTGCCGAGTGCTTTCCGTATGATGAGATTCAGGAACTAAGAGAAGCTTTCTGGCTATAAGCGCAGCTCAAATATTCATATTCTCAAATCGATTTATTACTTCGCCTAAGATATATTTTTATTCTACAAACTGCACCTCTTGCGAACATAAAAAACGAGTGTTATACTGAAGCCATCAAAAAAACATTGGAGGTGTCCCCTATGCCCCGTCCCAAAGGAAGCAAGAATAAGCCCAAGACCGTAAAAGCAGCCGTTGACTTTGCTGCACAGATTGCCGAAAAGCAGTCCGCAAAGGAAGCCGCTGCCGCCGAAATTGCATCCATCACTGCGAATATTGATGCGCTGAAAGCCGACCTGAAAACCAAGAAGGCAGAGCTGAAATCTATCGACAAGGAAATCGCCAGAATCGAGGCTAAAAAGATCAAAGCTGAAACCAAAGCAGCGGAATCCGCAAAGAAAGCCGAAGCAGAGGATGTTCTGAAAAAACTGTTGGCCAGCGGCGTGAGCGCAGATGAAATCCTCGCAAAGTTGAAGTGATCTGAAAATTTCTGACGCAGTAGCTGACGGGAATATCTACGTCGCAAACCTGCTAAAGTGTGTCAAGAGGTAAAAGCAGAAAATTTAAACAAAAATAATTGTTGCCGGGTGCAGTGAGCA